>JBAUTC010000041.1:0-2576 GCA_049582025.1 Thiomonas sp. | reverse complement strand
GCGGCGGTGACGAAGTAGGCGACGAGCAGCGCCACCAACGTGGGGAAGGCCCAGCGGAACACCAGCGGATCGCGAATGGCGCTGGCCGGGGCATCGAGCTTGGCGAGGTCGTAGCGCAAGGGAATATCGCGGCGGAAGTAGAGGGAGAGGACCAGCAGGGTGCCCGCCAAGGCCACCACGTCGACCGGCACCATGATTGCGGCATAGCGGTCGAAGGGGATCTGGAAATAGCCAGCACTGACGATATTGACCAGGTTGGAGATCACCAGCGGCAGCGACGTGGTATCGGCCACGAAACCGCAGGCCATGACGAAGGCCAGCGCGGCCTTAGGCGAAAAACCCAGCGCCAGCAACATGGCCAGCACGATTGGCGTGAGGATCAGCGCCGCGCCGTCGTTGGCGAAGAACGCCGAGATCACCGCACCCAGCAACACGATCAGTGGAAACAGCAACCGTCCGCGCCCGCCGCCCCAGCGCGCCACATGCAGTGCGGCCCAGTGGAAGAAGCCCGCCTCGTCGAGGATGAGTGAAATGATGATCAGCCCGACGAAGGTGAAGGTCGCATCCCAGATGATGTGCCACACCACTGGAATATCGCTGAGCTGGATGACGCCGACGGCAAGCGCCAGCGTCGCGCCGCCCAGCGCGCTCCAGCCGATGCCAAGCCCCCTGGGTTGCCAGATGACGAAGGTGAGGGTGGCGATGAAAATCAGCAGGGCGGCAATCATGCGGGGGTCATGGCGTGAGGAAAGGAAAACGACAGGCTCAGCAGCGCCTGCCGTCGGAGCCAGGCGGCGTTACTTGCCGATCGCATCCAGCGCGTCCTGTTCGCACTGTTCGGGCAGGGGCATGACGGGCGTCTTGCCGATGGACACGATTTCCTGGCGGATGGCCGCTTCGTCGAGCTTGTCCAGCGGCAGGCTGACAAAAGCGCGCACCCGGCACATGATCTGGCGGAAGATGGTCTGGAAGGCGCGGCGCTTCTGTTCGTCGCTGCCTTGCACCGCGGCGGGGTCTTCGAAGCCCCAGTGTGCCGTCAGGGGATGGCCGGGCCAGAAGGGGCAGGTCTCGCCTGCGGCCTTGTCGCACACAGTGAACACAAAGTCCATCACCGGGGCGTCCGGGGCGGAGAACTCGTCCCAGCTTTTGCTGCGCAGCGTGTCGGTCGGGTAGCCGATGGACTGCAATTGCTCGATGGCAAACGGGTTGACCACGCCACCGGGGTGACTGCCCGCGCTATAGGCGTTGAACCGGCCCTTGCCCATCACATTGATCAGCCCCTCGCCCATGATGGAGCGCGCAGAGTTGCCGGTACACAATACCAGCACGTTGTAGACCTTGGCCATGAAAGCTCCTAGCGGTTGAACTCAGCAGCAGGATGTTTTTTTGGACGCAGAGGCCGCGCCACAGCAGGACGTGCCTGCGCTGGGCATCTGGACGGCGACCGGCGCGGCCACACTGGCCGGGACGCAGCAGGAACCTGCATCCGCAGACTCATTGAACATCGGGATGGAGTCCAGGGTGTGAAAGGTCTCCCAGGCGATACCCACCGGGTCGTTGGCCCAGTATTTGTCGGACCGCGCGTAGCAGCAGGCGGTGCCGACTTCTTCTGTGAACTCGCCGTCGGTCGCTTCGAGCCGTTGCTGCATGTCATGCAGTTCGCCCGCGTCTTCCACCTGGATGCCCAGATGGTTCAGTCCCGGCTCGGCGCCGCGCTGCGAAATCGCGAAGTTCACCCGCGGATCGTCGAGCATCCATTTTGCATAGTCGGCCTTGCGCACCGTCGGCTCGGTGGCAAACAGGGTGGAGTAGAAGCGAATGGCGTCATCAAGCGCGGGCACGCTGAGATGGACATGGAAGCGTTTCATGGTGTGGCGTCCTCTAGGTTGGAAGTGGTGTCTGTTGCGCAGGTCAACCCCGTGGGGCCGCAGAGATTGCCGCCGCAGCAGTTTTCGGTGAGATAGCCGATCAGGCCATTCATGGTGGCGAAGCGCGCGGTATAGATCACGAAGCGCCCGTCCTGCCGCGCGTCTGCCAGATCGGCATGGACGAGTTCCTTGAGATGGAACGAAAGCGACGATGGTGCGATACCGGTCACCTCGGCAACCCTTCCTGCCGCCAGACCTTGGGGGCCGGCTTGCACCAGAGCGCGGAACACGCGTAAGCGCGAGTCCTGCGAGAGTGCGGCAAGGGCGAGTAGGACAGCTTTTGTTTCCATTATTCGAAGTTTATTGAAATATTGAAACGATGCAAAGCCTTTTTATCCAAGAGTCGGCTTTGCGCCGCAGCACCCCAAGCCCGGCGGGGTCCTAGGCGCTGCCGATCAGAATGCCCGTTGCAAACACCAGCAGCCCGCCGACCACGACCTGCAACACAGCCAAACCGAACGAGCCATCCACATATAGCGTTTGCGGATCCAGACGATGGTCACGAGTTCGATGGCGACGACGATGAAGGCCAGGGTCGTGGCAAGGTGGAACTGTGGGATGAGGTAGGGCAGGGTGTGGCCGAGCCCGCCCAGAGCAGTCATCGCCCCGGTGATGCCGCCACGCAACCATGGGCTGCCGCGCCCGGTG
>JBAUTC010000040.1:0-1894 GCA_049582025.1 Thiomonas sp. | reverse complement strand
CGCCGTGCGCCCAGGCGGCACGCCGTTTGAATTGCGCACCGAAGCGGACTTCGATCTCTATGGCATCGTGGTTGATGCGGAAGCCCTGGCCACGCATCTGGAGCGTGTGGAACACCTGGACCCGAAGGCGCTACTCGCACGCTCTGCGGTGCTCGGCGCCGCTCCGCCGGCTCGCCAGCGCCTGTGCACCTGGATGGATCGTCGCCTCGCGGCGGCATCCGATCAGGCAGGCAGCGTTCTTCCCACCGAACAAGCTGCTCGATGGCAGACCGAACTCTTCGGCTTGCTGGCCGAAGTCCTGGTGCAAGGCAGGGACGCTCCACCGGACCGCAGCACCCACGCCCTGCGGCAGGAGCGCGTACGGCGCATCAGCGCCCATGTGCTCGACCATCCGGAACTGCCGCTATCCGTCGCGGACCTGTGCGCGCGCTTCCACCTCAGCCGGCGCAGCCTGCAGTACTGCTTCCAGGGCGTGACCGGCCTTGCGCCGCTGGCTTATCTGCGGGCGCTGTGGCTCAATGGCGTGCGCCGCGACCTGCGCGGCGGCACCTTCGACAAGGTGGGGGACTGCGCCTGGGAATGGGGCTTCGGCTACGTTGGCCAGTTCGCCCACGACTATGCCGCGCAGTTCGGACAGCGGCCCTCGGACACCCTCAGGCAAGCCCACTGAAGCGCGTTTCACTGGCGTGTGCCAGGGCGGACGATCCGCAATCCGATTGTGCGAACAGGGTTATTACACGCGCTTACCGGCCCGCACCCGCAAGCGCCTAGGCTGCTCTCTCCAACTTTTGCAAAAGTGAAGGAGCACGCCATGGAACGACGCACATTCATCAACGCCACCCTGGCCACAGCGGCCGCAGCGGTCACGGTGCCACGGGTGGCCCACGCGGCCGAGAGCTATGCCTGGAACAACGTGGTGTTCACCGAAGCGGATCCGGGGCATTGGAAGGCGGTGGAGAAGCTGCACGTGCCGGAGGTGAAGGTGGACGGCGCCAAGCTCACGGTCACCACGCCGCACCCGATGAGCGAACCGCACTATATCGTCAGCCATACCGTGGTGCTCGGTGACGGCACGTTCGTCAGCCGCAAGACCTTCAACTGGAAGGACAAGCCTACCTCGGAGCACTCGCTGCCGGCCGGCTACAAGGGCAAGGTCGTCGTGACCAGCACATGCAATCTGCACGACTGGTGGGTGAAGGACGTGACGGTCTGAGCTGTTGTCAACCGACTTCACCACGCCCCGCTGCGCTTCGTCCGCGCGCAGGGCGTGTCGATGAAGGCCTCAGCGCCGTTCCCAGCGCCCGCCCTGTCCGTGCCACACATTGCCTTGCGGCACCCAGCGGTGCGGCACCCATTGGTAGCCGGGGCGCGGCGCGTGCCAGTAGCCGCGGTTCCAGACATAGCGTCCGCTGGCCCAGCCCCAATAGCCGCTGATCCAGAGGGCGCCGGGATAGGGCGCCACGCCCACCACCTCGTAGCGCGGCGCAGGTGGCGGCATGGTGGCCACCTCGTAGCCGGAGGTATAGCCATATTGCGGAGGCGGCACGGGCGCGACGACGCAGCCACCCAGGACAAGCGCTGCGAGCGCTGGCAATACAAAAACCGCCACGCGGCGAGTCGGCAGAATGCGGAGAGGAAGGGAACGCATGGTGTATTCCTTTGTGTTGTAGGAAAGTTAACGTCATCTGTATAACGCGGCGGCGTGAAAAACCGCGACAGTGCGCCACGCCGTACGTGCATTCAGCCCTGCAGCCGAGACGCCGGCGTGTCCTTCACCACCTTCAGCCAGCGGTGCGCACGCTGTTTGCCATCGTCACATTCAGCGACATGCGTGAATCGGCCAGCCTGACCCTGATGTTCAGCGGAATTGCGATGGTGCCGCGGGTCGGCTGAC
>JBAUTC010000039.1:0-8020 GCA_049582025.1 Thiomonas sp. | reverse complement strand
GCTGCTGCCTTCGCGGCCGCCGAGCAGTTGCATTTCTTCGGCGATGATTTCCGTGGTGTATTTGTCCGCGCCGTCCTTGTCGGTCCATTTGCGGGTTTTCAGGCGGCCTTCCACATACACCGGGCGGCCCTTTTTCAGGTATTCACCGGCAATCTCGGCCAGCTTGTCATAGAACACCACGCGGTGCCATTCGGTTTCTTCGCGCTTTTCGCCGCTGGCCTTGTCTTTCCAGTTGCGCGAGGTGGCGAGCGTGATGTTGCAGATTGCCGAGCCGCTGGGGGCATAGCGCACCTCGGGGTCTTTGCCGAGATTGCCGACGAGAATGACTTTGTTGACGGAGGCCATAGTGTGTCCTGTATTACGGTGTCCCGCAGTTTGCGCGACGGATGCGGCAACAGCGTTGTTACCGTGAATCAGGCGGCAAGCATAGCGCCAGCCGCGGCCTTTCGGGCGGCTGGCGCGTGCCGGGTGTGATTGCTCAGGCGTTCTGTGCCTGGACCGGCGCTGCCTCGGTTTCGGCGGGCTTGTGGCGCCTGGGCGGGGGCTGAATAGTGGCGGCCACGATCAGCCACAGGGCGGCCACGCCGGCAGCGACGAAAAACACGTCTTCACTGCTGTAGTGCGCCAGCCAGCCGCCAACCGCGCCGCCGGCGAACAGGCCAAGCGACTGCCCAGTGTTGTACACGCCCATGGCCAGACCTTTGCGATTGGGCGGTGCGGTACGCGATACCAGCGAGGGAAGCAGCGCTTCCATCAGGTTGAAGGAGAGGAAGAAGAAGAACAGCGCGGCGATCAGGGCGACGGGGTTTTTATAGCCCGCGGCAAAGCCCAGCATGGTCAGCATCAGCAGTGCCACGCCGCTGACAAACACCGGTTTCATGTAGCCGTATTTCTCCGCGTAGATGATGCCCGGAATGGACAGTGCGAATGAGATCAGCGTCACCGGCAGGTAAACGATCCAGTGGTGCAGAAGCGGGATGCCCGCGTATTTCACCAGCGCCACCGGCACGACGACGAACATGCTCACTTGCAGGAAGTTGACGACGAAAATTGAGAAGTCGAGCTTGAGCAGCGCCGGGGTGAACACCGCTTGTGCCCAGTGGCCTTGCACCTCTTCCGAGTGAGTCGCCATGGGAGCGTTGGGCACCACCCAGATCACCACGGCAATGGCGATGAGCGCGAAGATCCCGGTGAGGTCGAACATGCCGGGCACCGAAATGGCGTGATACACGGGCGGGCCGAAAACCAGCGAGATGATGAAGGAAAAGCCGATGGTCATGCCCACCATCGCCATGGCCTTGGTTCGGTGCTGCTCGCGTGTGGAGTCGGCGATCATCGCCGAAATGGCCGCAGAAATCGCTCCAGCGCCCTGGATGGCGCGCCCGATGATGATGATGTAGAGGTTGTCGCCAGAGCCCGCGACGAATGAGCCGATGGCGAAAATCAGCAGGCCGAACACCATCACCGGTTTGCGGCCGAAGCGGTCGCTGGCTACGCCGAAGGGGATCTGCAGCGCGGCCTGCGTCAGGCCGTAGATGCCCAGCGCGAGGCCGACGAGGAATGTGTCATGCCCGTGCGGCAGATGCTGGGCGTACACCGCAAACACCGGCAGGATGAAAAACAGCCCGAGCATGCGCAGGCCGTAGATCGACGCCAGGGTGCTGCTGGAGCGGCGCTCGGCAGCGGTCATCGCGTCTTTGGGATCTGCGGATTTGGGTGGTCGGGAAGATTTGGAAGACATGGTGTGGAACTCTGGAGGGCCGCGCCACGGCGGCCAAAAAAAACAACAAGCGGGTGGATGCGCGAGGGCAACCCGGCGTCTGGGTTGTATTTTCACCCAAAGTCCGCGCTCTTTCGTGACGGGATCTGTCCAGAAGTGCCCGTGTTTACATGCCGTTTCATCAAGGCCGCCGGTCAGCGCAACTTGACCGGCGCGAATGTCCCGATTCTGCCCGAGCCCGCTCGGCGCCTTATAGTGATGGGTTCGCTTCTGGCCCGCCTCCATCCATGAATGACTTTACCTCCTCGTTTCAGCCACTGGCCAGGATCCAGGGGGAGGAGTTGATTCGCGTGCGCGGCGCCCGCACCCACAACCTCAAGAACATCTCGCTCGATCTGCCGCGCAACAAGCTGGTAGTCATCACCGGGCTGTCGGGGTCGGGCAAGTCGTCCCTGGCGTTCGACACGCTGTACGCCGAGGGTCAGCGCCGTTATGTGGAAAGCCTGTCGGCTTACGCCCGGCAGTTTTTGCAGTTGATGGAAAAGCCCGATGTTGATCTGATCGAAGGTCTGGCGCCGGCCATTGCCATCGAACAGAAGGCCACCAGCCACAACCCGCGCTCCACGGTAGGCACGGTGACCGAGATTCACGACTATCTGCGTCTGCTCTACGCCCGCGCCGGCACGCCGCATTGCCCGCACCACCCTGACCAGGCACTGCAGGCGCAAACCATTTCGCAAATGGTCGATGCGCTCTCGGCCTGGCCCGAGGGGCGACGCTTGCTCATTCTCGCGCCGCTGCCAGTGGCCCAGGCCGGCAGCGCCGAAACGGGGCGACTGGCCGCGCTTCGGGCCCAGGGCTTCGTGCGCTTTCGCCTCGACGGTGTGGTGGTGGACGCGCAAGGCCTGCCCGGCGATGATGCGCAGCCGGCTCAGCACGTCGAGGTGGTGGTCGATCGCATCAAGACCGGCCCCGACCTGCGCCAGCGTCTGGCCGAAAGCCTGGAAACCGCGTTGCGCCTAAGCGAAGGCCGGGTGTTCGCGCTCGACGCCGACAGCGGCGCCCTCACGGCCTTCCACAGTCGCCCGACCTGCCCGATTTGCGACACCACCGTGGCGCCGCTCGAGCCCAAGCTGTTCTCGTTCAACAATCCGGTGGGCGCCTGCCCGACCTGCGACGGCCTTGGGCAAGTCGATCGCTTCGACCCGGCGCGGGTGGTGGCGCATCCTGAAATCAGCCTGTCGAGTGGAGCGATTCGTGGCTGGGACAAGCGCAACGCCTTCTACTTCCAGATGTTGCAGGCGCTGGGCGCGCATTACGGCTTCGACCTCGACACCCCATACGAGCAGTTGCCACAGGCCGTGCGCCATGTGCTGCTGCACGGCAGCGGTGCCGAAGCCATCGCCTTTACCTATCTCGGCGACCGCAACAAATCCACCGTCAAGCAGCACCCTTTCGAGGGTGTCATTCCCAATCTGGATCGGCGCTGGGCGGAGACCGACAGCCCGGCGGTACGCGAAGAGCTGGCGCGACTGCGAACGGTGCAAACCTGCCCGGACTGCCTGGGCGCCCGACTCGGTCCGGTGGCACGCCATGTCACCATCGGCGGCGAGCGGCTGCAGACTCTGGCGCATCGTCCGCTGCGCGAACTGCACGACTGGTTCGCCGCGCTGCAGCTCGAGGGCAGTCGCGCCGAAGTGGCGGCCCGGCTGGTGCATGAAATCGGCAGCCGCCTGCGTTTTCTCATTGACGTCGGCCTGGACTACCTGACGCTGGACCGCAGCGCCGACACGCTGTCAGGCGGAGAAGCACAGCGCATCCGACTGGCCAGCCAGATCGGCTCCGGCCTGACCGGGGTCATGTACGTGCTCGATGAGCCGTCCATCGGCCTGCACCAGCGCGACAACGACCGACTTATCGCGACCCTCAAACGCCTGCGCGATCTGGGCAACAGCGTGCTGGTGGTGGAGCACGATGCCGACGCCATTTTGTGCGCCGACCATGTGGTGGACATGGGGCCGGGCGCGGGCGAGCACGGCGGGCAAATCATCGCCCAGGGCACGCCGCAGCAGGTCATGGCCGATCCCAACTCGCTAACTGGCGCCTATCTCAGCGGCCAGCGCAGCGTGTTTCGCGGCAAACCGCGTCACGCTGCGGCGCCGGAGCAATGGCTCACTCTGACCGGCGCGTGTGGCAACAATCTGCATGACGTGACCGCGCGCTTTCCGCTCGGGCGCATCACCTGCGTGGCGGGGGTTTCCGGCTCAGGCAAGTCCACCCTGATCAACGACACCCTCTACGCCGCCTGTGCCCGTGAACTCAACCGCGCCGGGCTGGAGGCAGCGCCCTATGCATCGATCGATGGACTGAATCAACTCGACAAGGTGATCGCGGTCGACCAGTCACCCATCGGTCGCACCCCGCGCAGCAATCCGGCCACCTACACCGGGCTGTTCACTCCCATTCGCGAGCTGTATGCGCAAACCGCCACCGCACGTGAGCGCGGCTACGACGCGGGGCGCTTTTCCTTCAATGTCAAGGGTGGGCGCTGCGAAGCCTGCCAGGGCGACGGCGCAGTGAAGGTGGAAATGCACTTTATGCCCGACCTCTACGTGCCTTGCGACGTATGCGGCGGCCAGCGCTACAACCGCGAAACCCTGGAAGTGACCTACCGCGGCCTGAGCATCGCCCAGGCACTCGATCTCACCGTGGAGCAGGCGCTGGACATCTTCGGCGCGGTACCCACCATTGCGCGCAAGCTGCAGACCCTGCAGGATGTGGGCTTGGGCTACATCCGCCTCGGGCAGTCGGCGATCACCCTGTCCGGGGGCGAGGCGCAGCGCGTCAAGCTCGCGCTCGAACTCTCCAAGCGCGACACCGGACGCACCCTCTACATCCTCGACGAGCCCACCACCGGCCTGCACTTCGCCGACATCGAGTTGCTGCTGGGTGTGCTGTCCAAGCTGCGCGAGGCCGGCAACACCATTGTCATCATCGAGCACAACCTCGACGTCATTGCCAGCGCTGACTGGGTGGTCGAACTCGGCCCCAATGGTGGCGCAGGTGGCGGGAGGATGATTGCCGAGGGGGCGCCCGAAGCCATTGCCGCCAACCCTGACAGCGTCACGGGACCCTACCTGGGGCGGGTGCTGCGCGGCGCGTAAGACAGGCGGCGACAGCGCTGTTACCTTGCGTCCATCGTCATCCGCCCTTCCGGGCGAAGGAGTGCGTGATGGGACTCATCGGATTTCTGATCATCGGCCTGATCGCGGGATGGCTGGCCGGAAAAATCACCAGAGGCGGCGGTTTTGGCGTACTGGGCGACTTGGTGATCGGCGTGGTCGGGGCTTTCATCGGCGGATTTCTGTTCCGCGCGCTCGGCCTGTTTCCCGGCGGCGGCATCTTGCCCAGCCTGATCGTGGCGACCATTGGCGCCATCGTGCTGCTGTGGCTGATCAGGCTGGTGAAAAAAGCCTGACAACTTTTGCACATTCGCTGACAGAAATCGTCGGCGAATGCCGCGCTGTGGCGCAAGTCGGGTGCTGCACGCACCCGGTGCCCGCGGATGCGTCATCCCAGAGTGACGCGCGCAAACTTGCGTTTGCCCACCTGCAGCACCAGGGTTCCCGAGCCGAGTTTGACCGTGCGGTCTTCGATCACCGCGCCGTCCAACCGGACGCCGCGTTGTTCGATCATGCGCAGCGCCTCGGCGGTGGAGGGGGTCAGCCCAGCTTGTTTGAGGGCCTGTGGCAGCGGCAGACCACCTTCCGGCAGCGGCAGGCGGACTTCAGGAATGTCGTCGGGCACGCCACCGCGGGCGCGTAGTTCAAAGTCGGCCTGCGCGGCGTCCGCCGCCGCGGCGCTGTGAAAACGGGTGACAATCTCGCGCGCCAGCAGCACCTTGGCATCTTTGGGGTTGCGGCCGGATTCGATTTCCGCCTTGAGCGCGGAAATCTCGTCCATCGGGCGGAAGGACAACAACTCGAAGTAGCGCCACATCAGGACGTCGCTGATGGACAGCAGCTTGGCGAACATGGTGGCCGGCGCCTCCTGGATGCCGATGTAGTTGCCCTTGGATTTGGACATCTTTTCCACCCCATCCAGCCCTTCGAGCAGCGGCATGGTGAGAATGCACTGCGGTTCCTGACCGTATTCGCGCTGCAATTCGCGTCCAACCAGCAGGTTGAATTTCTGGTCGGTACCGCCGAGTTCGAGGTCGCTCTTGAGCGCCACCGAGTCGTAGCCCTGCATCAGTGGGTAAAGCAGTTCGTGCATGGCGATGGGCACACCGCTCTTGAAGCGCTGGGTGAAGTCGTCGCGCTCGAGTAGACGGGCCAGGGTGTACTTCGCGGCCAGGCGGATCATGCCGTCGGCGCCCAGCGGCTCGCTCCACTCGGAGTTGTAGCGAATCTCGGTCTTTTGCGGGTCGAGCACCAGACTGGCCTGGGCGTAATAGGTTTCGGCGTTGGTCTTGATCTGCTCCAGGGTCAGCGGCGGGCGGGTGGCGTTGCGGCCTGAGGGGTCGCCAATGCGCGAGGTGAAGTCACCGATCAGAAAAATGACGGTATGGCCCAGATCTTGCAACTGCCGGAGCTTATTGAGAACCACCGTGTGGCCGATATGAATGTCGGGGGCCGTGGGGTCGAGGCCGAGTTTGATGCGCAGGGGCTGGCCGGTTTGGGCGCTGCGGGTGAGTTTGGCGATCCAGTCGGCCTCCACCAGCAGTTCGGCACAGCCGCGTTTGGTGATGGCGAGTGCGTCGCGCACGACGTCCGGAATTTCTGCTGGGGAGTTGGAGTCGATCATGGGGATAATCAAAAATGGCGCCAGCCGCGCTGCTAGACTCAGGCCTTTGCCCGTCTGCGCCCGGCTTGTGCGAAGGGTGCAGTGTATTCGGCGCCGCAGCGTGACTGTTGGGTTCCAAGCGTCTATGCGCTGGCCAGCCAACGACGCCCAGGGTGTGCTCGAAGGCCCAAGCCGTGCCTCGCAGCCCGTTGCAAGCGGCGCCATTTCAGTGTCGGAAGCGGAGCTTCCGACACGACTTCCATTGTCGGGATCGGCGCGCGCGCCACGGCCTGAAGTGTAAGGAGTGGGAATGTCTTTTATCGAATTCAAGCAGTCTGCGGTGCAAGGCGCGCAGGTCTTTGCCGATTGGATGCACCAGCATCACAAGCGGGTATTGGCGGGCGTGGGTGGCGGTTTGTTGCTGACCAGCGCAGCCGCCTTTGCTCTGGCTTACGAAGGGCCGCAAGCGCATCCGCCGTCGCCCACCTGGGTCAGTGTGGCCGTGGCGAGCACCGCACCACAACAGGCCGACCAACTCTCCAATGCCGATCAGACGGTCTACACAACGGCACACGTGCGGGCGAACGATACCGTCGAGTCTCTTCTGCGCCGCTTGCAGGTGACCGATCCGCAGCAGTTGCGCCAGCTCAGCGCGAAGGCGGATTTGCGCGCGCTGGTCACGGGTGATCCGGGGCGGGTGGTCAGTGCGCAGGTCAGCAACCTGGGGGAACTCCAGAGTCTGCAAGGCCGTCTGCCGGGCCTCAAGCCTGCGACGGACGGAGCGAAGGGTGCGCGCGAATGGCGCCAACTGACCGTGAAGGCGACCGCGCAGGGATGGGACGTACAAACGCAGGCACGCATCGTCCAGCCGGCGCTGCATGTGGCCAGCGGCGTGGTGAAGTCCACCTTTTTTGCCGCGGCGGATGCCGCCGGGCTACCGCATAGTGTGGCCACGCAGCTGGTCAATGTGTTCGCCACGCAGATCGATTTCCGTCGCAGCCTCCATTCAGGCGACCGCTTCAATGTGGTCTACCGTGTCTACCAGGCGCAGGGCCAGACCCTGGCGGACGGGCGGCTGGTGTCCGCGCAATTCGTCAATCAGGGCCACGACTACAGGACCGTGTGGTTCGACGCAAAGGGCGACGAAAAGGCGTCCGGCTATTACGCCCCCAACGGCGACAGTCTGGGCCGCTCTTTCCTCCTCTCCCCCCTGCCCTATGACCGCGTGACCTCAGGCTGGGGCTGGCGTACCAATCCGGTCATGCACTTCCACGAGTTCCATAAAGGCATCGATCTGGCCGTTCCCGTAGGCACACCGGTCAAGACCATTGCCGATGGCCGCGTGGTGTATGCGGGATGGGGCACGGGCTACGGCAAATATGTCAAGGTCGAACATCCCGGCGGCTTTGCCACCATCTACTCGCACCTGAGCGCCTTCAAGGTGCACGTCGGTGAACAGGTCAAGCAAAGCCAAGTGGTGGCGCTGTCGGGAAATACCGGCTGGTCGACCGGGCC
>JBAUTC010000038.1:0-6002 GCA_049582025.1 Thiomonas sp. | reverse complement strand
GGAATCCGACGCCTTCCATGTGCAGGCGCGACTGATGCACCGTCACTGGCCGCAGTCGGGCAAGAGGCTTGTAGTGCCGGGCGCACACCATTTTTCAGCATTGGATGCTCTGGCGCAGCCGGGGTCTTCGTTGCATGCGCGGATGTGCGAACTGCTCGGTGGCTGCAAATCGCTGGCCGAAGATCTGGACCATGCACAACTGATCCCGCAGGGGAACTGACGCGATCAGCCTTGCTGCACCTCCAGCACGCGCAGCAGGCTGGAGGTGTCGTCCTTCCCCCATCCCGCCTGCATCAGGGCGTCGAGTTGGTGCTGTACTTGCTCCAGTGCGGGCAGATGCAGACCGGCGGCTTGTGCCGAGGCGGCGATCAGACCGAAGTCCTTGGCGTGAAGCCGGGCCTCGATGCCCGCGCTGAAGTCGCGTCCAGCCATTTTCGGTCCCATCAGATCAAGCATGCGGCTGCCGGCAAAACCGGTGGAAATGGCGTCGAGCACGGCCTGATCGTCCACGCCTTGCCGCGTGGCGTACAGCATGGCTTCGGCGATCGCCTGGATGGTCACGACCTGAATGAGCTGGTTGCAGGCCTTGGCCACTTGGCCGCTGCCGCTCGGTCCCACATGGCGCACGTTCTGGCCGAGGACGCGCAGCAAGGGCAGGGCGCGGTCGAAAACCGCAGCCGGCCCGCCCACCATGATGCTCAGGCTGGCCTGCCTGGCTCCGTTGACACCGCCGGACACCGGGGCGTCGAGTGCATGCAGTCCGGCGGCTTCCAGCGTTTCGGCGATGTTGCGCGCCCCTTCGGGCGCTATGGTGCTGTGATCGATGCAGATCGTCCCCGCGCGTGCGCCGTGGATGACGCCATCCGGGCCGCAGAGCACGGCGTGCACGTCCTCGGTCGACGTGACGTTGGTGAAAACGATCTCTGCGTCCCGCGCCGCTTCGGCTGGGGTGGAGCAAATGCGCACGCCAAGTTCTGCAGCTGCAGCGCGAGATGCGGCGCTGCGCGCATAGACGGTGGCGCTGCAGCCGTGCCGCAGCAGATGCGCGAGCATGGGACGGCCCATGGCGCCCAGGCCGATGAATGCAATTGCTGTGTTCATGTGATCAGTGTGGCAACAATTTCAAAAAATAGATTCGGGAAACATTCGCTTTTCCAAAACAAATAGCTGTCCGCTATGGCGCGGATTGAAAGTGCCCATTGGACTTCGGCGGCTCAGAACTTTAAAGTTTGCGCTGCAACATCCATGAAGGGTCATCCTTCTCCGCAAGGTCGATCATGAGTCGGCCTGAAAACGACAACCAGCACCTCAAGGAGTTTCAAATGTCTTTGATCAATACCGAAGTCAAGCCCTTCAAAGCCACCGCGTTCCAGAGCGGCAAGTTTTTTGAAGTGACCGAAGCGACCCTGAAGGGCAAGTGGTCGGTCGTGGTGTTTTACCCCGCCGACTTCACCTTCGTGTGCCCGACGGAACTCGAAGATCTGGCTGACAACTACGCCACCTTCAAGTCCCTCGGGGTCGAAGTGTATGGCGCATCCACCGACACACATTTTGCCCACAAGGCCTGGCACGACACTTCCGACGCCATCAAGAAAGTGAATTTCCCGCTGATCGGCGACCCGACCGGCGCGCTGACCCGCAACTTCGACGTGATGATCGAAGAAGAAGGCCTGGCGCTGCGCGGTACCTTCCTGATCAACCCGGACGGCGTGATCAAGCTGTGCGAAATCCATGACAACGGCATCGGCCGTGACGCCACGGAATTGCTGCGCAAGGTGCGGGCTGCGCAGTACGTGGCTTCGCACCCGGGTGAAGTTTGCCCGGCCAAGTGGAAAGAGGGCGCCGCCACGCTCAAGCCGTCGCTGGATCTGGTCGGCAAGATCTGACCGGTTTCGTTTCTGGACCTGCTGCGTCAAGCGCAGCGATGCGGGCTCGGCTGCGCGCCGGGCCCGCTTTGATTCCTCGGAATCGGATCGGTCGATACGGGATGGCCGCAATGCCGCCGTTTTCTGCCAAGTTCACACTGCCCATTCATGGAAGGAGCACGCCATGCTCGACGACACCCTGCAAGCCCAACTCAAAGCCTATCTGGAGCGTGTGACGCAGCCGTTCGAACTGGTGGCTTCGCTCGACGACAGCGAAGGCGCAGCGCAGATGCGCACCTTGCTGGAGCAGATCGCCAGCCTGTCCGACAAGATTGACGTGCGTCTGGACGGCACGGATGCGCGCCGTCCCTCGTTCGCCCTGCAGCGCACATCTGGCGAAGTGCAGCATCTGCGTTTCGCTGCTATTCCGCTGGGGCATGAATTCACCTCGCTGGTGCTGGCGCTGCTGTGGACCGGCGGTCACCCGCCCAAGGTCGAGCCTGAGGTGATCGAGGCGATTCGCAAGCTCGAAGGTGACTATCGTTTCGAGGTGTACATGTCGCTGAGCTGTCATAACTGCCCCGACGTGGTGCAGGCGCTGTCGCTGATGGCGGTGCTCAACCCACGCGTGCAGACCGTGGTGATTGATGGTGCGCTGTTTCAGGATGAAGTCGACTCGCGGCAGATCATGGCCGTTCCCACTGTTTACCTGAACGGTGAACTGTTCGGCAGCGGGCGCATGGATGTGGAAGAAATAGTCGCCAAGCTCGATGCGGGTTCCGCGCAGCGCGATGCGGCAAAGCTCAATGCCAAGGAGCCGTTCGACGTGCTCATCGTCGGCGGCGGTCCGGCGGGCGCGGCGGCGGCGGTGTATGCCGCGCGCAAGGGCATTCGTGTCGGCATCGCGGCGGAGCGGTTTGGCGGACAGGTGAATGACACCCTCGCCATCGAGAACTACATCTCCGTGCTCGAGACCGACGGCCCTAAGTTCGCCATGGCGCTCGAGGCGCATGTGCGGCAATACGGCGTGGAGATCATCAATCTGCAGCGCGCTGAAAAGCTCCTCCCCGCCACCCAGCCCGGCGGCATGATCGGTGTGCAACTTGCGAACGGTGGCGTCCTGCAGGGGCGCAGTGTCATCCTCTCCACCGGCGCGCGCTGGCGCAATGTGAACGTGCCAGGCGAAGCCGAGTACCGCAACAAGGGCGTGGCCTACTGCCCGCATTGCGACGGCCCGCTGTTCAAGGGCAAGCACGTGAGCGTGATCGGCGGCGGCAATTCCGGTGTGGAGGCGGCCATCGACCTGGCCGGATTGGTGGCGCATGTGATCTTGCTGGAGTTCGCACCCGAGTTGCGCGCCGACGCGGTGTTGGTGAGCAAGCTGCGCAGCCTGCCCAATGTCACCATCCACACCAATGCCCAGACCACGGAGATCACCGGCGACGGCGGCAAGGTCAACGGTTTGACCTACACCGACCGGGCCAGCGGTGCGAGCCATCATCTGGAACTTGAGGGCGTGTTCGTTCAGATCGGCCTGGTGCCCAATACCGAATGGCTCAAGGGCACGGTGGAACTCAGCAAGTTCGGTGAAATCGTGGTCGACGCCAAGGGCCAGACCTCGGTGCCCGGCGTGATGGCTGCGGGCGATGTGACGACCGTGCCCTACAAGCAGATCGTCATTGCCGCAGGCGACGGGGCGAAGGCGGCGCTCAGCGCCTTCGACTACCTCATCCGCACGCCGCAGCCGCAGGCTGCCGAAGCCCTGGCAGCCTGAGAAGGGCCGCCGGCAACGACAGGCGGGAGCGACCGATACACTGCAAGCAATACGCTTGACCTTGCGAGAACCGACATGCTGTTGATGGTTTTATCCCCCGCCAAATCGCTCGACTACACCACTCCGCCCACGACATCGATCGCCACTCAGCCGCAGTTCGTCAAGCAGGCCAAGGGTCTGGTCGACGGTCTGCGCCAGCAGAGCCCGCAGCAGCTCTGCGCGCTGATGGGCATTTCCGACAAGCTCGCCGCGCTCAACGCCGCGCGCTTTGCCGAATGGCGGCCCAGCTTCACGTTGCAGGACAGCAAGCAGGCGGTGCTGGCCTTTAACGGCGACGTGTACGAAGGCCTGGATGCGCCCACCCTGAGCGAGGCCGATCTGCAGTGGGCGCAGCAGCACCTGCGCGTGCTCAGCGGCCTGTATGGCCTGCTGCGACCGCTCGATCTGATGCGCCCCTATCGTCTTGAAATGGGCACGGCCTGGCCCAATGCCAAAGGCAAGGATCTCTACGCCTATTGGGGCAGCCAGATTGCCAAAACGCTCGATGCGGAACTGGCCAAGGGCCAGGGTGAACCAGTGCTTGTGAACCTGGCTTCGGATGAGTACTTCCGCAGCGTGGACCGCAAGGCGCTCAAGGCACGGGTGGTGCAGCCGGTGTTTCAGGACGGCACACCGCAGGCCGGCTACAAGGTCGTGAGTTTCTATGCCAAGCGCGCGCGCGGGCTGATGGCGCGCGATGTCATCACGCACCGCTGGACCGAGGTCGAGCAGCTCAAGGGATTCACCAGTGCGGGCTACCGTTTCGTGCCCGACGTGTCCAAAGCCGATCAATGGGTGTTCCGGCGCGACAAGGCGGCAGCCTGAGCGGGGCGCAACATGGCAGAGGAACTCGTGGTCTACGGCATCGCCAACTGCGATACCGTCAAGCGCGCCCGGCAATGGCTGGATGCGCAGGGATTGGCCTATCGTTTCGTCGATTTCAAAAAGTCGCCGCCAGTCGCACAACACGTGGCTGCCTGGGCGCATTGCTTCGGCTGGGAACTGCTGGTGAATAAGCGCGGAACGACGTGGCGCAAGCTGGAGGCGGTGGAGCAGGCTGCCGTGGTTGATGCCGCCAGCGCCGCGGACCTGCTGGTGCGCCATCCCAGCGCGATCAGGCGGCCCGTGGTCGAACGCGGCGGCGAGGCGCTGCTCCTGGGCTTTGATGCGCCGCAGTGGTCGCGGGCGCTGCTATGAAGCGGCCAGTGAGCGCGCCAGATACTTGCCCAGCGCCAGCAGTGTGATGGTCGGCGGCAGGCCCCATGGTTCGGGAATCACCGAGGCGTCACAGACGTGCAGATTGGGGCTGTGGCAGCTCAGGTTCTGGTCGACCATCTCGCCCAGGCGCACACTTCCGCCCGGATGTGCGGCGACCCAGGGCGACGCATAAGGCTTGCCGGCGCCAGCGGCCTTGAGCACGGTGCGTGCCTGCTCCAGGCCGGCACGCATTTTCTGCTTGTCGCCGGGGCCGAAGCGCCGCCAGGGGCGGCCGTGCGCGTCGATGCGGCCATCGATGTCGTCGCGGATTTTCACCATGATCATCGCGGTATGGCCGAAACTGAGCAGCTGATCAGGGCGTCCCGCCGCCCAGGTGAAGGCGCGGAAAAAGTTGCCAGGAATGGTGATGTCCGACAGCATGTAGCCCGCATCCACATTGAAATAGCCGGCCGACATCGAGATTTCATGTGCGGTTCGGGCAATGGGCATGTGCGCCATGACGATGCGCAGCGGGTCGCAGAAAAAGCCGTTGCCTGCCTGCTCGATGCCGCTGTGCTGCAGGATGCCAGGGCTGGCGATGCCGCCCGCACTGAGGATGACGCGGCCCGCCCGGAAGGTTTGCACCACGCCATCGCTGCGCGCCTCCACTCCGATCGCCCGACCTTCTGAAAACAGCACGCGCAGAACCTGCACGCCGGTTTTCAGGTGCGCGCCGCTTTTCACCGCTTGCTGCAGCAGAGTCTGCGCTGACCAGAAGGCATCGGGCGGACAGTCGCCAGTGGTGCAGCGCGACTGGTCGCTCATCTTGGGCAGTGGCCGCCAGGGAAGGCCGAGCGACTGGCCTGCCTGCATCAGCCGTGCGGCGACAGGGGCCAGCAAATCATCGCGCAGTGGCGCGTGAGGCAATTCGGCAAGCACCTGTTCCAGCGTGGTGGAGAGGTCAACGCCATGCCGCGCGAACATCGCCAGTGGCGTGGGAGTGGCGGTGTGATAGAAGGTGACCGAGCCGCCGCCTACCCGCAGGCTGCGCAGCAGCACCACGCCGGGCGCGATCTGCAGTGCCTCTTTCCGCCGCAGCAACTTAAGCAGATTGGTGCCCGGAGGCG
>JBAUTC010000037.1:0-2295 GCA_049582025.1 Thiomonas sp. | reverse complement strand
GTTCTGCTCGACTGCGGTCACAACCTCATGGCAGAAGCGCCACATGCCGTCGCCCATGTGCTGGCCGACTGGATGGAGCGTGATCTCAACGCAGTGGCTTGACGTGGTGGGGCGGGCTCGGTGGACGGAGCCAGCATGAGCCGCACGCAGCCGCTCCACGCCGTCAGGACCACACGCCCCGCGCCGCGGACGCGATACGCGTCTCCGGGATGCAGGAACACGTCGTCCGGCATGCCCTCCTCGGTCAGCCAGACGCGCGCGGGGTGTTGTGACGAGGCTGCTTCTCGCGCCGCGCTCAGTTGCAGCCGATGACCTGCCGCCTGACAGAGCGTCAGCGTGTCTCCGGTTTGCAGATCGATCCACTGGCGTTGGAGTGAAACCTTGGTGCGGGACATTATGGACTCCTATAGCATGTCAAAAACGCATGAGGTTGAAAAGATGTGGGTGATCGAGAGTTTGAGAATTTCTTCTATGTGCCTGTAGTCTAGGCAGCGTTTCACCTGGAAGACAGCGCAAATTTGGAAGACATACCATGCAAAAAATGGATGATGAAGGTGGCCGGAGGCGCGCGCCCGAATCGTCCCACCCGCCGCGCAGCCGCCGAGTAGATGCGGGCAATCTGCGGGGATTCGAGGCGGCGGCGCGTCTGGGCAGTTTCACTGCAGCCGCGGACGCGTTGGCGCTGACCCAGTCGGCGCTCAGCCGACAGATCCAGACGCTGGAATCCAGTGTGGGCGTGCCCTTGTTCGTGCGCGAGGGGCCGCGGGTGCGTCTGTCTTCTGCGGGTGAACAGTTTGCCGCTGTAGTGCGGCAGGCGCTGCACGACCTGGACGCGGCGGTGGACACCCTGCGTGGTGGCCTGGCTCGCCCGCGTGTACAGATCACCACCTTTGCCTCGCTGGCGAGTCTGTGGCTGATTCCCCGACTGGCCGATTTTCAGTCGGCGCATCCCGACATTGACATCGCGGTGGAGGCGTTCGACAGTGTCAGCGATCTGGAATCGGGCCAGCAGGACGTGGCCATCCGCCGCTTGCGCCGCGATCATGCGCTGGCCAGTTCACCCAGTACGCAGTTCCTGTTTGCCGAACAGATCACCCCGGTATTCAGCCCGGCGCTGCGCCAGAGCGGTGTCGCCCTCGCATCGCTGGCCGACTTGCCGCATTGTGTGTGGATCGACGATGTGCGGATCGTGAGTGCGCCGCCGATCGCCCGGTCGAATCTGCAGGCTTTGTCATGGGCGGGCTGGTATGCGGCGCAGGGCCAGACCATGCCCGAGCCGGCACGCTGGCTGCGTTTCAACTACACCCATCAAGTGATGCAGGCCGCCGTTGCCGGGCAGGGTGTGGCCATGGGTCAGATTGGCCTGATCCGCGACCTGCTGGCCGCGGGCACGCTCATCGCCCCGCTGCCCCAGCGCCTTGACGCGGGCTTTGGCTACTACCTGGCCGTACGTCCCAGCACGCAACATCGCCCCGAGGTGCAAGCCATGCTGGCGTGGCTGCGGCAGCAATTCGAGGCGTGGCAGCACATCGACATCGAACACGGCTGAATCGGATGGCGCGGGCCTTGCACGTCGAGGGCTTGAGCCCTGTCCGGTATCCGCTGCCTATCCGATGTCACCCTGTCGCAAGCGTCGCAGCGCGATGCGCGCGGGGTCGAGACCGTCGGCGAGGTCGGTTTCGATGGGCAGGGGTGTGCCTTCGATGCGTGCTGCCAGGTAGTCGGCCAGCAGCGCCGCCAGGGTGAGGCCGCGTGAGCCCATGCCGGCGCACACTGCCAGACCAGGCATGCGCGGCAGTTCGTGCAGATGCTTGCCGGCCCACCGCTGGGGCTCGGCAAGCAGGGGACGCAGGTCGGCCATGGTGCCGCAGTAGGGCAGGCGGTCCGCACTGGCGGCGCGGGTGCCGACGAGGTGGCGCAGTGCCGTCATGTGTCCGGGCGCGGGCGGGTCAGTGGTGAGTGCCGCAAGACCGGCGCGGTTGTGCACCCAGGCCTGTTCCGGCGCCAGCGGAGAGTCGGCGGATTCAAACGTGGCGCCGATCAGCAGCCAGTCGGTGTCCATCGGATCCGCCGCGGGGTGCAGCTGGCGCACCGCAGCTTCGGGCAGGGACAGCACATAGCCGCTGCCCATCCACGGTTGCCTCAGCGCGCACAGCGCGGGCCAAAGCGGCGCGGGCAGCACCTGTGCCTGGCCGCGCAGGGCATGCAAGGGCAGCCATTGCGGGCTGGGAATCAGGGTGCTGGACGCGAGCAGTTGCGGCGTCTGCAGGGCGCAGGCCAGCACGACCTGGGGCG
>JBAUTC010000036.1:0-2197 GCA_049582025.1 Thiomonas sp. | reverse complement strand
GTTCAGGTGAGGGTGCAAGGCTATCCATTCGGCGTAACGATCGGCTGGCCTGGCAACCAGGCACTTCTCAACTATTGGCATACCGCGCCTCTGCGTCTTGCCATGGAGTTCGGCAGCGTGCTGCTGTTGCTCGGCGCAGCGCTTGGCATGTCCAGAATGCAGCGTGCGCGAGAGCGTGACACAGAACGGCTCACCCGTCTTGCCGCCTTCAACGCCATGGACAAACAGGTGAACCGGCTCATCACCGACAGTGATGACGAGACCGCCCTGATGCAGGCGCTCTGCCAGATCGCAATCGACTATGGCGGGCTGCGGCTGGCGTTCATTGCCCGTCCCGATGCAACAGGGCGCTTCGTCATTCTGGCCTCCGCAGGAGTCACCGCGTATTGCGACGGCCTGCATCTCTCCACCGATCCCAACGTGCCCGAAGGCCAGGGCTCCGCCGGACGCGCATGGCGGGAAGGCCGATCACACTACAACCAATCGATTGCGCAGGTCTCCTTCATGGCCCCGTGGAAGCAACGCCTGCTGCACTTCGGCCTGGTCTCCAGCGCGACGGTTCTCATCCGCAAGGCCGCGCAGCCCTGGGGCATTCTGTCGGTCTATCACGCGCAGGAGAACGTGTTCGACGACGACCTCAAGGTCTTGCTCGAAGCGCTGGCAGAGGATGTCTCGCGCGGCATCGACCAGATCGAAAATCACAAGAACGAGCAGACGCTCAGTCTCCAACTCGGCACGGCGCAGGCCTACCAGCGCGCCCTGTTTGACAACAATGCGGCGGGTCTGTTCGTCGTGGACTCCCAGCACAAACTTGTCGACGTCAACCCGGCGCTATGCGCCATGACTGGCTATGACAATGCGGAGCTTCTGGGACAAAGCACAGCGATCCTGCATGCTGGAGACGAGTCGTTCAGGCGATTTCGCGCGTTTTCCGAGGAGGCATTGACCGGCCACCCCGTTGTGCGTGAGAACGTCGAAGTGCGACGCAAGGACGGCGGATTGATGATTGCCGAAGTCCTGGGGTCGCAGGTCATCCTGCCCGACGATACCCCAGGCGTTTTGTGGAGCCTGATCGATCTCACCGCCCTCCACGCCGCGCAAGACCAGATCCGCTATCAGGCCCTGCACGACACCCTAACCGGCCTGCCCAACCGCCGTGCGCTGGATCAACATCTGGCGATGGCGCTCGGACATGCACGCCGCCATGGCAGCGCGGTTGCCGTGGGCATGATCGACCTGGACGATTTCAAGCTGGTCAACGATGCCCATGGCCACTCTGTCGGCGACAGGCTTCTGCAGCAGTTTTCCCTTCGCATGCGCGAGGCGCTGCGCGAGACCAGCATCATGGCTCGCCCGGGCGGAGATGAATTTGTCGTGGTTATCGACGACCTGGAGGTGGACAATGCGCACGAGCAACTCGACCTTGTGCTCGGCCGTTTGCACCGGGCCGTGGAGACGCCGTTCGAACTCGGCCCGGGTTTGTCGGTTCAGGTGCACATCAGCATGGGCCTCGCCCTCTTTCCCAGTGACGCCGCAGACGGCGATGCGCTGTTGCGGCAAGCCGATCTGGCGATGTACCAGATCAAAACCCAGAAGCAGAACCGGCAAGACTGGTGGCGCCTAGCCAGCGCCGCGCAGCCACAGGCCGAGCACGATCTGGACGCTTATAGCGAGGAAGCCGCCAGCTTGTTGCACCAGGCGGCGGTGCACATCGACACCGTGTTGGAGACGTTCATCGACCGGTTCTATGCCGAGCTGACGCGCAGCGACGCCGCCGTGCAGATCATGCGCAATCTCGGCGAAGAGGAAATGCATCCGCTGAAGGACAAGCAGGCAGAACACCTGCGCATGCTGTTGCACCCTGAGACCACGCGCGCGCAGATCGAAGCCGCTGCACAGGTCCTTGGCATGGTGCATGCCCTCGTGGGGGCAGGCAGCCCCCTGATGATGCAGGCCATCGCCTTGTATCGTGGATTGCTCAACACCCATCTGAACCGTACGCTGATGCCCCCGCGTGAGCGTTATCGCCTGCTGCAGGCCACCGACCTACGCCTGCAGGACGATCTGCAGGCGCAATTGCAGGCTGCCGAGCTGACGGTCCAGGAATATCTGTCCGTGCTCGCGACTCCGCTGCCACAGCTCGGCACCCCCTGGACGGACGCGGAGGCCGTGAACATCCAGGCGCTGGGCCGACTGC
>JBAUTC010000035.1:0-18493 GCA_049582025.1 Thiomonas sp. | reverse complement strand
CTGCTGGCCGGCCTGTTCGTCCTGCAGGACTATCAGCAAGAAAAATTCGTCCGCGTCACCGCGGATATCGACACTGCCCTGCTGCTGGGCGACCTGCCGCCTGCCGCCTACGCAGACCCCGGATTTGCTCATTTTCTGAAGTCGGAGCGCTGATGAATGCTCGCTCCCACGTGCCGCGTTTTCAGTGGATGAATCGCGTACTGCCGGCCCTGCTTTGCCTGCTTGGCCTCATTGCTGCGCTGGCTTTGGGTCGGCAGGCGCAGGCGGCAGAAGCGCCACCAAGCTGGAAGCATCTCAGCCCCGCGCAGCAACACATCCTGTCTCCGCTGCAAGCCGACTGGAGACAGTTCGATCACGACCGCAAGAAAAAGTGGCTCGACATCGCCGCGCGCTATCCCGCCATGAGCGCGGAACAGCAGCAGACCCTGCAGCAACGTATGAATGAGTGGGCGCACCTCAGTCCGGAAAAACGCCGTATCGCGCGCGAGAACTTTCTGTCCACTGGAAAATCCCCCCAGCAGAGGCGCCGTGAGGCTTGGGATGCGTACAAAAAACTGCCGGAAAAAGAACGCGAGCGACTCAAGGAAGAAGCGCGGCACCCCAAACCACATCCGGGCCAGGTCGGCAAATTTATCCAGGAAAGACACAACGGCGCGCAACATCCGGTTCCAGCGAAGGCTGCGGCCCCCTTGCCGGCCGCAGCGGCGAAACCCAGTCCTACTCCTGCGCAACCAAGCTCTCGCCCAGCGCACTGAGTACGTGCGGATGCAACCGGCACTCAGTCGATTGCCACAACGGCAATATCGCACCGCATGCTGAGCGCCCCACCGCTGCGTCGACGCTTGGCCTGCCTGAGCTACGAGGGATTGATTTTGCTCGGTCTCGCGCTGGTCACCGCAGCCATCGTCGTTTTTGTGCTCTATCTGTTCGGTGTAGAGCAAGAGCAGCATGTGCTTCGCCCTGTGATGCAGATCGCCGAATTTGCTGTGCTCACCGGCTACGGAACGTGGTTCTGGAGCGCCGGTCGCCAAACCCTGCCAATGAAGACTTGGCACATCCGGGTCGTCAACTCGACCGGTCTCCCCCTCAACGTGGGACGGGCACTCTGGCGGGCAATGCTGTGCTGGTTCTGGATCTTGCCCGCGCTATTGCTGGCTGCCGCCTTCAGGCTCGGGCCCGTAAGCACCGGCTGGCTGCTGTGCGCCGGTATCTTGCTGTGGGCCTGCACCAGTTTCCTGCGGACAGACCGCCAATATCTGCACGACGTGCTGGCAGGCAGTCGCCTGATCGTTGCTGCACCCTGAGTTGCCTACTTACCAAGCGATCAACCTTTATCCCTCCATACACACCATGAGCGAATCCGGTCTGCACGTCCACTCCCCCCACGAAGAACAAGTCGAAGAGGCTGCACACCATGAGCGGCACGGCCTGAGCCAGTGGGTCGCCATCTTCACTGCCCTGCTCGCCACGCTGGGGGCCATCGTCAGTTACCAGGGCAGCCATCTAATGAACGAGGTCGTGCTTCACAAAAATGAGGCGGTCCTGAAAAAAACGCAGGCCACGGATCTTTGGAACGAGTATCAAGCCGCGAGCACCAAACAGCACATGATGGAACTGGCGGTCGCACTCACGCCGCCGGAAAAGCATGCGGCCTTCGATCAGTCGATCATCAAGTACAAGGAACAAAAACTTGCGCTTCGGCAACAGGCGCAGGCACTGGAAGCCGCGTCAGGCAAGGCAGACGCGGAATCTGCCCGTATGAATCGACCCCATACCGGCATGGCCCGCGCGCTGATTTTCTTGCAGATCGCCATCTCGCTGGCATCGATCACCGCACTGACCCGACGCAAGTGGCTGTTTGCGTTGGCGGGTCTCAGCGCCGCCGCAGGTGTGGGGCTGTGGCTATTTGCGATGGGTATCGCATGATGCTCAACCCGCATTCGCCCTGGTATGCCTGGGACGGCTGGAACACCCGGCTGTTTCTCGCCATCAACCACGCGGGGGACAACGCGGTGTGGAACAACGCGGCACGTCTGGGCACCGCGCTCGGTGATCATCATCTGCTGCCGGTCTATCTGGGCCTGGCCCTCACCATTGCGATGCGCTGGCCGCGTGTGCTGCCGGTACGCAGCGTGCTGGTCTATACCTGGGCCAATCTGCTGCTGTTCTTCATGATCTACGGCGTGCTCAAACCCTGGGCCAACTTTCCGCGTCCACTCTCCGTTTTCGGCCGACAAGCGGTGCATGTACTGGGGGAACCCAGGTTCGTGCATAGCTTCCCCTCAGGGCACGCGGCGTTCGCCGCTGCACTTGCGGCGAGTTTCGCCTTCTCCCTGCCCCGCCCCTGGGGCATTCTGTTGTGGATTTTCGCGCTGTGGGTTTGGTGGTCACGCATTGCCGTCGGGGCACATTTCCCGGCAGACGTGATCGGCGGCGCGTTGATAGGCATCCTCTGCGCGCTTGCCGCGCATGGTCTGGCGAAACTCTGGGTACGGGGCGGAAATTCAGCGTAAGGCGGCCGTCACTCAGAGGCAATGGCGGGTGTACGGGTGGCATGCCACGCCGCCAGCACCATCAGAGCCGCCCCCATCCAGCCCAGAGGCGTTATCCGTTCGTCCAGCCAGAGCACGGCGACCAAGGCGCCGAACACCGGCTCACTGCCCATCAACAACGACACCCGACTGGGGCTTGTACGCGATGCAGCGAAGTTCTGCGCGAAAAAGGCAAACACGGTGCAGAGCAATACCAGAAATGCCATGCCACTCCAGAAGCTTGCGTGCGCTGGGAACGCGGCCCCGTGCGTGCCACGCAGCGCCAGCGTGAACGTCGCCAGCCCGAGCGCCACCACTCCGGATTCCAGCGCGGTTAGGGTCAGCGCAGGCAAGTTGTGACGCGTGGCAAGCCGCCGGGTTTGGGTCACCATGATGGCGCGCAACAAGGCGGCGAGAAGAACGAGAGCATCTCCCAGCCCCGGCCGCCCAAACGCCGACGTTACCGACAGAAAACCGGCACCGATGATCGACAGCACCACGGCCTGCCATACCCGCGCGGATGGCGCTTCCCCCAACAGCCACCACTCCACCAGCGGAGTGAGCGCCACGCACAGACTGATGAGCAAGGCGGCATTCGCTGCGCTTGTCAGGGTGATGCCGTAGGTTTCGCAGAGAAAAATGGCCAGCAGGTTGACACCGAGGATCGCGCCCACCGCCAGCCCGCCGCGCCATTGCGCAGTAAACAATGGACGCAGGGCAGGCAACAGGACGAGAAAAGTCAGGCCGAAACGCAGGGTCAGAAAGTCCAGCACGGGCCACTGCAGTGTCACCTGCTTGGTGACGGCGTAACTGCCACCCCAGACTGCGGCGACCAGGAGGAGAAGAATTTCGGACATGCCGAAATGGACACTGCGCATACGGGCCGGGTCATTTCGTGTGGCAGCAGGGTTTGAGCGATCTCCGAAGGGGGTTGTCATGATTCGTCTGCATAAGATGGAGCCTTCGACCATTGTTGGGCGGGCATGGCAGGCGAACTAGCCCCTCGACCGGAACAGGATCATTGCGTCGTGGGAACAAATGCCTTTTTGACCGTCTTGCCGGAAATGGTGACGTTCTTGCGCGTCGCCGAATTGGGAAGTTTTTCTGCTGCGGCGCGACAGCTGGGGACCACACCGTCCGCAGTGAGCCGTCAGGTCTCGCGACTGGAACAGGAACTCGGCGTGCAGTTGATCCACCGCACCACGCGGCAGCTCCGTCTGACAGATGCGGGACATGAGGCCCTCGGTCGCTGCCGCGATCTTGTCGCCGCGGCGCAAGCCATCATGCAGGTCGCTCAGCACCAGGCTGGCGGCCCTCGAGGGCAGGTCTGCATCAGCGCGCCCAAGGCATTTGCCCGCCATGTGCTGCATCCCCTGCTCTTGCGCTTTCTAGCCGCATATCCCGAGGTGAACTTGCACCTGATGGCCACCGACCACGATGTCGACCCCATCCGCGAAGGGGTCGATCTGGTAATTCGCGTCACACGCCGCCCGCCCGAGGGGCTTGCCGCACGCAGGCTCATGCCGGTGCAGCAGCTCCTGTGTGCTGCACCCGGCTATCTGGCGGCCCGCTCGGCCATCGCGCACCCCTCAGATCTGACGGCACACAGTTGCCTGACCTTGGGAGAAGACGCGCATGACAGGCGTTGGCGCTTCCGCCAGGGCGAAACCGTGGCGGAAGTCGCGGTGGAGGGGCGCTATGCGGTCAACCACAGCGCGCTGCGTCTGGATGCCATGCTGGCCGGTCTGGGAATCTGCACCCTGCCCGACTACGTGGCGCGCGCCGCAATCAACAACGGAACAGCGGTCCAGGTTTTGCCAGATTGGGACTTCCAGGGCAACTATGGCGGTGACGCCTATGCACTCTATCCGCCCAGCCGCTTTGTTTCGCCCGCCCTGCGCGCATTGATCGACCACCTGGCCGCCTCACTCGCAATTCAGGCTGCGATCAATCCTCCGATCCCTGCTGTTCAAGGGCGATGAGCAGGGCCTTGCGGCTCGCATCCCAGCGATAGCCGCTGAGCGCGCCACTTTCGCGGATGACGCGGTGGCAGGGAATGACCAAGGCCACTGGGTTGCTTCCGACCGCGCGTCCCACGGCACGCGCGGCGTTGGGCAAACCCAGGGCTTCAGCGATGCGCCCATAGCTGACCAGACGCCCGGAGGGCAGTTGCATCAGGGCTTGCCAGACCCGCAGCTGGAAATGACTGGCGCGCACATGGGCGACTGCACGCCGATCGCCGGACAGAACGCCCAGGGCCATCGCAGCCACCGACTCCACTTCAGGCTCGATGCGCGCCCGCGGCCAGAGGTGGACCAGACGCCGCTCTGCGTCCACCAGCGCCTGCGGGCCATCGACGAATTCCAGTGCGCAAAAGCCCTGGCCGGTCCAGGCGGCGAACACCATACCGAGATCAGTCGAAACCGTGGCGGTCTGCACGACCACTCCCGCCCCTGCGCCGCGCACTTGCGCCGGGGTCATGCCTTCGGCGGTCAGGATTAGTTCATGCGCGCGACTGGTGCTCGACAAGTTGGCAAAGATGCTGGCCTGAAGCACGGGCTCTCCAGCCCGCAACACAGCAAGCAACTTCTGCTTGGACAGCATCTGCGAAAAGCGCTTGGGGCTGAGCCCGGTGAGTTGCTTGAATTCGCGTTGCAGATGCGCCGGGCTGATCTGCGCCGATGCCGCCAGCGCGTCAAGGGAAAGATCAGGCTGCGCCATCAGGCGCTCGATCGTGCCCCGCGCCCGCGCGAAAGCGCTGGGCTGCGGTGTGACGTGGAGAGAAGGATGCATGAACATGAGCTTAGAGGCTGATGCGGGCCGCAGCATTCCGAATCTTGCGCGACGGTGGCATGGCCCATGAAAAACGCCCCGACGAGCGGGGCGTTTTCAGACATGAACCAAAGCGCGCATCAGGTGAATTTGCGCGTAGCCATGAAGCGGTCGAATTCGTTCTCGGCAAAGCGGAACCAGAGAATGTCGTCGTTGCGGAACTTGGCCCAGTCGGAATAGACCTTCTTCCAATGGGGGTTGGTCTTGGTCAGGTCGTTGTAGATGTCGTTGGATGCCTTGAATGCGGCCTCCATCACATCTTTCGGGAAACCTTGCAATCTAGCGCCCTTGCCCACCAGTTCCTTGAGAGCCGGAGGGTTCTTGGCGTCGTACATGGCCTGCATATTGACGTGCGCATGCGATGCGGCGATCTCGATGATGGCCTTGTACTCCGCGGGCAGCGCGTTGTATGCCTTCTGATTGACATACAGATCAAGCTGCGGGCCACCTTCCCACCAACCGGGATACAGGTAATTCTTGGCGACCTTGTAGAAACCCAGTTTCAGATCGTCGTAGGGGCCGATCCATTCGGCGGCGTCGATCGTGCCTTTTTCCAGAGAGGGATAGATGTCGCCGCCCGGGATGTTCTGCGGCACCACGCCGATACGCTCCATCACCTTGCCGGCGAAGCCGCCGATCCGCATCTTCAGACCCTTCATGTCGGCGAGAGAATTGATCGGCTTGCGGAACCAGCCACCCATCTGGGCGCCGGTGTTACCCATCGGGAAGTTGATGATGTTGTAGTTGGTATAGAACTCGCGCATCAGTTTCAGGCCGTTGCCCTGATACATCCAGGCGCTCATCTGGCGGGAATTCATGCCGAACGGCACGGCGCAGCCCAGCGCGAACGTCGGGTCTTTGCCGAAGAAGTAATACGGCGCGGTGTGGCAGCATTCCACCGTACCTTGCTGCACGGCATCGACCACGCCGAAAGCCGGAACGAGCTCGCCGCCCGCATGCACGCTGATCTCGAACTTGCCGCTCGACGCCTCCTTGACCTTCTCCGCAAAGATGTTGGCGGCACCGAAAATGGTGTCGAGCGAGTTGGGGAAGCTCGAAGCGAGGCGCCAGCGAACCGCCTGCTGCGCCATGACGACGGCGGGTGCGCTGCCCGCCGCGAGAATACCGGCCATACCGGCGTGTTTGACGAATGAACGACGTTCCATAATGTCTCCAGACAGGAAAAATTCGAAAATTTCCAAGCTTGATTTTGTCCTCAATGTTGCAAAGGATTCGCCGGAAGTAACGCATCGTATCCGATGTAAGCCCGCGTTCTGTTGGGGTAATCATGGGGAAATTGCGCACCAGTCTGTCTGTAATTGTCAAAATCGTCCGGACTTCCCGCACCGCCAGAAAAAACAAGGCCACCCGCAGGTGGCCCTTTGTCGTGGAAGCAGCGCGTCTCAGCCGCCACCGCCCACTGTCATGCCGTCGATCAGGATGGACCCGGTCGTCTTGCTGCCATAGACCTGGGCGTCGGCGCCAACCGCCACGACGTTGCGCAGCATGTCGCGGA
This sequence comes from Thiomonas sp., assembly GCA_049582025.1. GTDB lineage: Bacteria > Pseudomonadota > Gammaproteobacteria > Burkholderiales > Burkholderiaceae_C > Thiomonas. The sequence continues at coordinate 11,614 of JBAUTC010000035.1, read as the reverse complement.
GATTGCCGGCGATGGTGATTTCCTGCACCGGGTAGCGGATTCTTCCGCCCTCCACCCAGAAGCCCATGACACCGCGTGAATAGTCGCCGGTGACGTAGTTGACCCCGTGGCCCATGAGTTCGATCGCGAACAGGCCGGTGTCAAGCTTGCGCAGCATGGCGCGCAGATCGTCCTTCCGATGGGTGAGTCGGCTCTTGAGCAGCAGGTTGTGCGCACCGCCGGCATTGCCGGTGGTACGCATGCCCAATTTGCGCGCCGAATACGTGCCCAGCAGATAGCCTTGCACCACGCCACCATCAACCAGGGTGCGTTTGTGCGTGGCCACGCCTTCGCTGTCAAACGGCGAACTGCCGCGCCGCTTGGGCAGTTCGGGGTCTTCGATCAGGTCGATGTGATCGGCCCAGACCTGCTGCCCCAGACTGTCTTGCAGGAAAGACGACTTGCGATACAGCGCTCCGCCGCTGATGGCGTGCGTGAAGCTGCCAATCAAACCAGACGCCAGGGGCGACTCGAACAGCACCGGGCATTTGCGCGTGGACAGCTTGCGCGCCTTCAGCCGCGACAACGCGCGTTCTGCGGCGTAGCGCCCCACGGCCTCGGGCGAAATCAGATCGGCGGGATCGCATTCCGAAGTCCACCAGTAGTCGCGCTGCATGTCGTCGCCACCACCGGCAATGGGCGCGCACGACACGCTGTGCGACGATGAGGCGTAGCCGTCGCAAAACCCGCGGCTGTTGGCCATGACGAAGTGCGACTCCTGCGCGGACACGCTGGCGCCTTCACTGTTTTGAATACGCGGATCGACAGCAAATGCCGCCTTCTCGGCGCGCAGCGCAATCCTGGCCGCGGCCTGCGGGGTTAGATCCCAGGGGTGATACAGATCGAGTGCGGGCTGCGCTATGCCGATGGCAAGTTGCTCGGCTTCAGGCAGTCCGGCACAGTCATCCTCCGCGGTGTAGCGGGCGATGTCGAACGCGGCTTGCGCGGTGCGTGCAATGGCCTCGGCAGAAAAATCGGAAGTGCTGGCATGACCGCGGCGCTGACCGTCAAACACACTGATCGACAGGCTCTTGTCTCGGTTGTGCTCGACGTTTTCTATCTGGCCGCTGCGGACCCCGACCGACATGCCCTGCCCTTCGGACACTTCGACTTGCGCGTCAGTGGCGCCAACTGTGCGCGCCTCTGCGAGCGCCTGCTGGGCGAGGTCTTGAAACTGCGATTTGCTGTAGGCGAAACGTCCCACGATATGGAATTCCTTGTGACAGCGCAGCGTTCCCTCCGGAGTGGACAGGCGACGATGCGCGCATGAAGTCAACGCCCCGGAGCCGGGCCTTACCCGGCCCGGCCCACGCAGGGGCAAGAAAACTCGGGGCGACCTCTGCGTTTTCTCGAGAGGGGATAATAAGACCCATGAAATTTCCGCATCACCCGTCCGACACCACAGACGACCTTCCCGACGACCGACCGCCCAGCAAAAGCCAGGTCAAGCGCGACATGCTCGCGCTGCAGGAGTTGGGTGAACAACTCATCGCACTGCCCACACACACGGTACGGCAGGCCGATCTGCCCGACGCCCTGCGTGACGCCGTGCTTGAAGCGCAGCGCATCACCGCGCATGGCGGCCGTAAGCGTCAGATGCTTTACGTCGGCAAACTCATGCGCTCGGCCGATGCCGACTCGGTGCGCTCGATCATTGCCGCGGCCACCCAGGACGACCGTGCCAGCGTTGCCCGCATGCATGCGCTGGAGCGCTGGCGCGACACCCTGCTGGCCGACGACAAGGCGCAGACCGAATTCCTCAACAAATACCCCGGCACCGACGCGCAGCAACTGCGCCAGCTCGTGCGCGGCGCACGCGCTGAAATCGGCGTGGACAAACCGCCGCGCCTGACCCGCCAACTCTTTCAGTTCGTCAAAGCCGCGATTGCCGCGCACGACACCCCTAGCCATCCCGCAGACGATGACCCCCTCCCCACTTTCTGATTCCTCCTCGCCCGACCAGGTTCGCATCGGCCTGGTTTCCATCAGTGACCGCGCCAGCAGCGGCATCTACGAGGACAAGGGCCTGCCCGCGCTGCGCGTGTGGCTCGGGCGCGCCTTGCTCAATCCGCTCGTTTACGTCGAACGCCTGATTCCCGATGACAGGCTGCTGATTGCTGCCGCCCTGATAGAACTGGTCGACACGGAGCATTGCGATCTGGTCCTGACCACGGGCGGCACCGGCCCCGCCCCGCGCGACGTCACCCCCGAGGCAACGCTGGACGTGGCCGACAAGGAGATGCCGGGATTCGGCGAGCAGATGCGCCGCATCAGCCTGCATTTCGTACCCACAGCCATCCTGTCGCGGCAGACCGCTGTAATCCGCGCGAAATCACTGATCATCAACCTGCCGGGTCAGCCCAAGTCAATTGCCGAAACGCTCGAAGGCGTGCGCAATGCCGACGGTCACAGCGTGGTGCCCGGCCTGTTCGCCGCCGTGCCGTATTGCATCGACCTGATCGGCGGGCCGTATATAGAAACCGACCCAGCCGTCTGCAGCGCCTTCCGTCCAAAGTCTGCGCAGCGGCCCGCGCGTACAGGCAGCTGACAAATCCCCGTTGAATTTGGAAACACCTTATGCCGCTGCTGGCGTTATGCTCAGAATGCACAACGATAGGAGACCCCCATGCGCCCTCTGAAAAACCCCACTTTGACACTCTGCGCCTTGGCGCTGGCTGCTGCTTGCGGCAGCACCGCGGCCCAGGCCGAAACCCTGACCATCTTCTCCGCAGGCACGTTGGGCAAGACGTTCACCGCCCTGGCGCACGGCTTTGAGGCCTTGCATCCCGGCGTGACGGTACAGCCGCACTTTGGCGGCAGCGTGAAGATGGTCAAGCAGGTCACCGTGCTGCACCAGCCGGCCGATGTGGTGGCGGTGGCCGACTACTCGGTGATTCCAAAATACATGTTCAAGGGCGACGAAGGCGGCAAGCCCACGGCGGATTGGTCCATCGGCTTTCTGGGCAACGCCATCACCTTCATCTATACCCCCAAGAGCAAAGGCGCGAAAGACATCAACGCCAGCAACTGGTGGAAAATTCTGTCCGAACCCGGCGTGCAGATCGGGCGTTCCAATCCCGATACCGATCCTTCGGGCTATCAGACCCTGCAAATGCTCGACCTGGCCAGCCGCTACTACAAGCAGCCCGACCTCGAAGCCAAGGTGCTGGCCAATGCACCAAGAAGCAATATGCGCGACACCGAAACGGACCTGATCTCGGCGCTGCAACTCGGGCAGATCGACTACCTCGCCATTTACCACTCGGACGCTGTGCAGCACCATATGAAGTCCATCGACCTGCCGGCGCAGATCAACCTGAGCGACCCCAAGTTTGACGCCGACTACGCCAAGGCGACCGCGAAGACCAAGAATGGCGATCTTGCGGGTCGCCCCATCATTTACGCCGTGACCATTCCGACTGCGGCCCCGCATCCCAAGCTGGCGCAGGAATTCATTGCCTATGTCCTGGGACCTGCAGGGCAGAAGGTGATTGCAGCCAATGGCTTCATCCCACTCAAGCAACCTTATGCCATGCACCGCGACAAGGTGCCGGCCGATTTGCGCGGTCTGACCGTCGCCTGGCCTGAATGAACCCACCCCGAAAGCCTGCGCTGCGCTTGGCTCGCTCCTCAAGGGGCAAGACACTCTTGGGGCGGCCCGGCGAGGGGCTATTCTGAACGGATCGCATGCTGCGCCGCGCCTCCTTGAGCCCGATGTTCTGGATGTTCTGGCTGATCGGGGCCACACTGCTCGCCTTTATCACACTGCCATTGCTGGCGCTGCTGCTGCACCCCACGCTGGGTGATCTCAAACAGGTGGCAGCCATGGCCGATGTGCGCAGTGCCATCGGCCTGAGTCTGGCGGCGGCGTTGACCAGTACGGCTTTTGCCGCCCTGTTCGCCGTGCCGCTGGCCTATGTGCTGGCGCGGCAGCAGTTTCGTGGCAAAAGCGCGGTCGAGGCGCTGGTCGATCTGCCGCTCACCATTCCGCACACCATTGCCGGCATTGCCCTGTTGCTGGTGTTCAGCCGCCATGGCTGGCTGGGCGCGCCACTGGCGCAGATCGGCCTGGAGTTCTGGGGCACGTATGCCGGCATCGTGCTGGCGATGAGTTATGTCGGCCTGCCCTATGCGGTCAACGCGGCGCGCGGTGGATTCGAGGCGGTGGATCTGCAGATTGAACGCGCCGCCCGCATTCAGGGCGCAGCGCCCTGGGAGGTGTTTCGCCGCATCACCCTGCCGCTGGCACGCCACGGTATCGGCGCGGGACTGACGCTGTGCTTCGCACGCGCCATCGGCGAATTCGCGGCCGTGGTGCTGCTGGCCTACTACCCGATGACCGCGCCCATCCGCATCTACGACCTGTTCCTGCAGTCCGGGCTTCGCCAGTCCGTCGCGGCGTCCGTGCTGTTCCTGCTGGTGGTGATGGTGCTGTTCTGGGGACTGCGGCTGCTGAGTGCGCCGCGCAGACGGGGTGCAGCGCCCGAGGCCAAGACGGCATGGCTGCGTTGACACAGCAAGCCGCATCTGCGGCGCGTACCGAGACATCTCGGGCTGAGGCCTCCTTGCAATTGGACGGCCTGCAATGGGGCATCGGCACATGGCAGTCCGCCCCTGCGAACCTGCACTTGCCCGCAGGACAAACCCTGGCGCTGTTGGGACATAACGGCGCTGGGAAAAGCGCCTTGCTCGACACGCTTGCCGGCTTTCTTCCGGTACGCGCCGGAGAGCTGCGGCTGGGCGCGCGCGACCTCACCCTGCTGCCGCCAGAACAGCGCCGCATCGGCTATATGTTCCAGCGCGACGCCCTGTTTCCGCACTGGACCGTTGAGCGCAACCTGCGTTTCGCCCGAGGCGCGCAGGCCGACCTCGATGCTTTGCTTGACGCCCTCGATTTGCGTCCCTGGCTGCGACACTACCCGCACCAGCTCAGCGGTGGCCAGCGCCAGCGGGTGGCGCTGGCGCGGGCGCTGGTTGGATCTCCCGAGTTGTTGCTGCTCGACGAACCGCTTTCGGCCATCGACCCCGAGGCTCGCCCCGCACTGCGCCGAACCCTCGCCAGGCTGTTGCGCAAACGTCGCATCACCACCGTGCTTGTGACGCACGACGCCAGTGATGCGCGCTTGCTGGGCGACGTCGTGGGCGTGCTCGACAGCGGCCGACTCCTCCAAACCGCCGCACCACAAAGCGTCTTCGGACGCCCTGCTGACCTGCGTACTGCCAGGCTGGTCGGAGTGGACAATCTATGGGCGCTGCAGGTGCTGGCGCTCGCGCGCACCAATCAGCAGGACTTGATCACACTGGGACTCGACGGGCAACCCGTACTTGACTGGTGCGGTCTCCTCCCTGCTGAATGCGCTTTGCAGCAAGGTGCGTGCGTCACCCTGTCCATCCGGGCCGAATGCATCCACCCTTGCGCTCCAACCCCTGCGTTAAACCATGAATCAGGCGACGTGACCCTGGCGGCGACACTGATCGATGCCCGTTGTGAAGGGCCGCTGTGGCGTCTGCGCTGCGCGCTGCCACGCGGCCTGGAGGCGGAGGTGTTTGCCCTGCCTGCGCTTTGGCGCAATTTGGCCCTGCAGACGGGCGATGCTGTCCACCTGCACATCCGGCAGCAGGACATGCATCTGGTGGTCTGAGCGCAGCGACTATCCCGCCGCTGCGGAGGCAGCAGGCGACAGGCACACCCGATTGCGCCCAAGCCGCTTGGCTTGCAGCAACGCCTGGTCGGCAGCGCGGATCATCGCGCCAGCGTCGGAATAACCTGCACCTCCCAAGGCCACCCCGACGCTGACCGACAGCGGCGGTAGATCTGGATGCGGCGCGGCAATGGCCAGACGAATGCGCTCAGCGACGCCCAGTGCGGCTTCCTCGGTGGTCTGCGGGCACAGCATCAGAAACTCTTCTCCACCAACCCTGGCGACGAAATCCATGCCTCGCGATTGCTGGCGCAACACGCGGCCGACGACACGCAGCGCCTGATCGCCAACGTCATGGCCCAACCGGTCATTGATGACCTTGAATTCATCCAGATCGAACATGAGGCAGGCCAGGGCCTGCCCTTCACTCACCGCCTGCGCAAAAATGGGAGGCAGGAAAGCGTCCAGCGCACGCCGGTTGCCCAGCCCTGTCAGATCATCCGTGCCAGCCGCCTGCAGCAGTTCCGCATTGCGTTGTTCCAGCGTGCGCTGGGTGCGCTGGCTGTGGCTGCGCTCGGCCTCGGCAGCGGCCAACACACGGGTGGCGCGAGCGCCAGTCTGGATTTTGGCAATCAACATCTGCGGCAACACCGGGGCCGCAAGCACGTCGTTGGCCCCGGCGTCGAGCGCGCTCAGCACAGCGCGCTGATCCATTCCACGGGACAAGGCCAGCAGATAGATGCGCGGCCCGTGCTCGACGCGCAGTTCACGGCAGAGCACGGCCATTGCACCGCCGTCCGCCCAGTCGAGCACGATCACGCGCGGACCTTGCATTTGCGAAACACTCAAGGCCGTCACCGGTGATTCGGCCTCCACAACGGCGTGTCCGGCAGATTCGAGTGCCTGCCGCAGGCTCCCGCGCAGTTCCGGATCGTGCGACACCACCAGCACCTGGTCAGCCAGCGGATCATCTAGCAACAGCGGAGTGGCCAGGGCGCGGCGCAGATGGTCAAACTCGGCATCGACTTCCTTTTGTTCGAGGTTCATCTCGAACACGGCAGCCATGCTCGTCATGTCTTGCGCTGCGCTGGCTAGCACGCCTTGAAGATCCGCGTCGGCCAATTCGAGATGTTCCGCCAGTCGGCGCATCAACGCGACGTCAAGTGCGACTCCGTCCGGACAGAGCTGCAGAGTACGACTCAGCGCCACGCATTCCGAGAGTTGTGTTTCGCGGTCGTCGGCGCGCTCGGCAGGCAAGGGCCGGGCGCGGACGGCTTGCGCCAGCACGGCCGGAAATCCCCAATGCACCAGCAAGACCGCACTGGCATCGCTCTGATTGAAACCATAGCGCTCAAGTTGCTGGTCCTGCAAAACCTGTGGAGACACATCCGCGCTGGTCGACACTGCGTCTGCGCCCAGACTCACGGCCATGGCGAGTTGGCCCACGTCGGCCAGCAGACCGAGGCAGAACGCCTCGGCGCTGGGCATCTTGCCCACGCGTTGCGACAGATGCTGAAACACCAGACCGCGCTGGATCGAGGACATCCAGAAATGGGGCAGATCGAATCCCTCGATTCTGGTGGATTTGCTCGCCTGCATCAGCGACATGGCGATGGCCAGACGCGCCAGCCCGCCGGTACCGATGCGCAACACCGCTTCTTCAATGGCCACTGCCGGGCGCATGCCAGCAAAGATGGCGGAGTTAGCGAGCTGGATCATGCGCGCCACCAGCGCCGGGTCCTTTCGCGCGATTTTGGCAATTTCGCGCATGCCCAGATCGCGGCCTTCCAGCGCACGCATGAGTTCCAGCGCCACGGCGTTGGGGGAAGGCAGCGGGCGATCCCGCGAAGTCAGGACGCGAAGAATCGAGGCATCGGGGACCGGAGTGGCTGGCATGCGAACGGCTTGTTTTTGAATGTCAAGCCATGTTACCGATTTACCAACATTTGCCGACGCTCCGACAGTCGGAAACTCCCTCCGTGTTGCGCAGAAGATTCATGGCGTCAAGGATCAGCGATTCACCGCCTGCATACCGGCTTCCGCGTAGCGCTCGCCACTGGCCGCACCGGGCGGAACAGCCTGGTGGATGCGAATCAGGTCGGCTGTGGTCAGGCGCACGCGCAGCGCGCCGACGTTTTCTTCCAGATAGCGGCGGCGCTTGGTGCCGGGGATGGCGATCACGTCGTCGCCCTGCGCCAGGAGCCAGGCAAGGGCGAATTGCGCCGGCGTGCAGTTCTTGGCTTCGGCCATCCGCCGCACGGTCTCAGCCAGCCGGAGATTGCGCGAAAATGCCTCGGGCTGAAAGCGCGGCGAGCGGCGACGCCAGTCGTCCTCGGGCAGATCGTCCAGCGACTGGATCTGTGAAGTCAGAAATCCGCGCCCCAGCGGGCTGTAGGCGACGAAGGCGATGCCCAGCTCGCGCACCGTGTCGAGCAGCGCGCCTTCAGGGTCGCGCGACCACAGCGAATACTCCGACTGCAGCGCAGCAATGGGGTGCACTGCATGTGCACGCCGGATGGTGGCCGGCGCAGCCTCCGACAGGCCAAGGTAGCGCACCTTGCCCGCGCGCACCAGATCGGCCATGGCGCCCACGGTATCCTCGATCGGCACGCTCGGATCGACACGGTGCTGGTAGTACAGGTCGATGACGTCGACCCCCAGCCGCTTGAGACTGGCCTCGCAACTCTCACGCACATAGTCCGGATGGCCGTTAACGCCCAGAAACTCTCCATTCGGCCCGCGCATATTGCCGAACTTGGTCGCCAGAAACACGCTCTCGCGCCGCCCGGCGATGGCGCGCCCCACTAACTCTTCGTTACGCCCCACGCCATACATGTCGGCAGTATCGAGAAAGTTCAACCCGAGATCGAGCGCACGGTGGATGGTGGCGACGGACTCCACATCATCGCCCTGCCCGTAAAACTCGGACATACCCATACATCCCAGGCCAAGGGCTGAGACGTCGGGGCCGTTGAGTCCCAATTGTCGATATTGCATTGTTCCTCCTGCTCGCCCAGCGCACGATTGGGCATCAAGGTCAAGCCTATCGGTTCGATCGCCCATGCACTGTTACCGTGGGTAAACCGGAAGAAATTCACGTCACGCCCTGTTTCCTGCGGTTTCAACGCACTTCGGCGCAAAGGGAGCTTCCTAAAATCCATACATCTTCATCCCCCCGAACCACAGAATCATGCCCGCAAATACTCCCCAGGATGATCTCGCCGACATGTTCGAGTTGGCGCCGGTGTCGCTCTGGGTGGAAGACTTCAGCGCCCTGCGGCAACTGTTCACGCAATGGCGCAGCGAAGGCGTCACCGACCTGCGCGTCTGGCTGAAGGAAGATCCCCGGCGCGTTGCTCAGTGTTCTGCCCGTATTCAGGTGCTGAAAGTCAACCGACGTACCCTCGAATTGTTCGAGGCCCATGATCTGGCGCATCTGGTTGAAAACCTCGACCGCGTGTTCCGCGATGACATGCATGACCAGCACCTGGAGGAACTGCTCCAGTTGTGGGACGGCGCCACACGCTACGGCAGCCAGACCGTCAACTACACGCTCAGCGGACGCCGCCTGGACATCCAGCTCAACGCCTTCGTGCTGCCCGGTCACGAAGACACCTGGAACCGGGTACTGTTCTCCGTCGAAGACATCAGCGAACGCTTGCGCGCCGAGCGCAAGCTGCACGCCAGCGAGCAATATGCCCGCGGACTGTTCGCGCATTCCCCGGTCTCGCTCTGGGTGGAAGACTTCAGCGCGGTGCGCAACCTACTCGACATACTGCGCGAACAGGGCATCAGCGACTTTTCCACCTTCCTACGGGTCCATCCAGAATTCATCGACCGCTGCATGCAGGAAATCCGCGTGCTCGACGTCAACCAACAAACCCTGAACATGGTGGGCGCAAGCGACAAGGGGCACCTGTTGCGCAACCTGCAGCATGTGTTTCGCGACGACATGCGCGTGCACTTCGCCGATCAACTCATCGACCTGTGGAATGGCAAACTCACACAGCAGCGCGAGGTCATCAACTACAACCTGAACGGCCAGCCCATCAACGCCCACATGCAGTTTGCCGTCATGCCGGGGCATGAACAGGACTGGGCCATGGTGCTGGTTTCGCTGACCGACATCACTGCCCGCAAAAAGGCCGAGGCATATCTCGAATACCTGGGCAATCACGACGTGCTCACCGGCCTGCGCAACCGCACCTTCTTTGCCGATGAAATCAACCGCCTGGAGCGCAAGGACCTGGGGCCGGTCAGCGTCATCATGCTCGACCTCAATGGGCTGAAAAACGTCAACGACGAACTGGGCCACGCCGCAGGAGACAGCCTTCTGCGCCGGGCCGGAGAAGTCTTGGGCAAGGCGGTGGAAAAGCCGCAATATGCCGCACGCGTGGGCGGCGATGAATTCGTGCTGCTCTTACCCAACGCCGATGACTGCGCTGCCCATGAATTGAGTCAGCATCTGCTTGAACTCATCGACCTGAACAATCAGTTCTACCACTCTCCACGCCTGAGCTTTTCCATGGGCGCTGCCACCCGCATGCCGGGCGAACGTCTGGAGGCCGCCGTCAACCGTGCCGACCAGCAGATGTATGTGAACAAACGCGCACACTACGAACAGGCCGACGTCAACCGGCGGCAGCACTAGGGCCTGATGCCTCGCTGCGCAGCGTCGATCCGCGTTCGATGCCCCAGCCGCTGAGCAATAATTTTCTGGCGGGCAACGCGGCATGGTCGCTGTGTGTAAGTGTGCGGCGGCGGCGCAGGCGGGGCGAACAGCGATACGGGCGAATCGATGTGAAGGCTTGCCATGTCCACCTCCGCGTAGGGATTTTCATAGCCAGTTGGGCGCTTTGTCAGGGAATTGCCGTCAAAAAACGTAACACCTGGATCGCAGGGAAACGTCCCCTGACGACACACGCCAGTTCGCTATGCTTAACGCATGAACAAACAGCGCCTTTTGCGCCACAAGCGCAGCCATCTCACCGACCGTAACTTTCCCAGTGCGGGCGAAGATGCAGCCATCGTCGCTGTCGAGCCTTCACCCTATGATCAGCCCGGCAGCAGCTACAAGCTGGCTTTCACCGATACCGAGTTCATCCTGCGCGAAGAGATGCGCGCGGTACGCATGCAGCTCGAACTGCTCAAGCCCGAGTTGATTCAGACCGAACACGGCATCGAGTCGACGATCGTGATTTTTGGCAGCGCCCGCATTCTGCCGAACGACGTGGCGCAGGAGCGCCTGGCCGACACAGGCGCCGGTGGCGACGCCCTGGCCATCACCCGCGCCCGCACGCAGGTGGAAATGTCGCGCTACTACGAAGAAGCGCGGCGGTTCGCCACCATCGTCACCCGGGCCACCTGTAACGCCGATACGCCGCTGGTGGTCGTCACCGGCGGCGGCCCCGGCATCATGGAGGCCGGCAACCGCGGTGCGTTCGAGGCCGACGGCAAAAGCATCGGCCTGAACATCGTGCTGCAGCATGAGCAATACCCCAACCCCTACATCACACCGGAGCTGTGCTTCCAGTTCCACTATTTCGCGCTGCGCAAAATGCACTTCCTCATGCGCTCTGTGGCGCTGGTGTGCTTCCCCGGCGGCTTCGGCACCCTGGACGAACTGTTTGAGGTGCTCACGCTCACGCAGGCGCGCAAAGTACGCCGCCGCCCCATCGTCCTGTTTGGCGAGAGCTTCTGGCGCAAGCTGATCAACTTCGCGTATCTGGTGGAGACCGGCATGATCTCCCCGGAAGACGTGAACCTGTTTCACTTCGTCGAAACCGCGGAACAGGCCTGGGAGGTGCTGGAGCGCGAGTTCGTTCTGGAGAACGCTCAGGAACTCGACGACTCCGAAGAATCCGCAGGATGAGCGCCACGGCCCCCATCCATCTCATCGGCGCCCCAACCGATATCGGCGCGGGCGACGGTGG
>JBAUTC010000034.1:0-19640 GCA_049582025.1 Thiomonas sp. | reverse complement strand
GCATCGGCCTGCGCGCCATTGCCCGGCTGCGCCAGCAGAGCATGGGACGGCTGCACAGCCGCAAGCTGCGCAGCTTCGACGAAGTGGCATTCCAGTAGGCGGACGCCCCGGCGCAACACTCAGGCGGTGTAGCGCACCTGATGCGCGTCGGCGGTGGGACGCGCAGCGATCTCGCCGATGATCCAGCCGGTCTCGCCCTGTTCCCGCAGGGTGGCGAGCACGGCGTCGGCCTGATCGGCCGCGACCACGAGCACGAAACCCACGCCACAATTGAAGGTGCGGCGCATCTCTTCCGGACTGACCCCGCCTTCACGCTCCAGCCAGGCGAACAGTTCTGTCTGCCCCCAGGTGCCCGGATCGAGCACGCACTGCACGCTCTCGGGCAACACGCGGGGAATGTTCTCGCTCAGGCCACCGCCGGTGATGTGCGCCATGCCCTTGATGGTGTGCTGCGCCAGGGCTTGCAGCACCGGCTTGCAATAGATGCGCGTCGGCGCCATCACGGCGCTGCGGAAGTCCTTGCCGTCAAGTGTTTGCGGCAGGTCGGCCGGCGCGGTGCGGGCGATGATCTTGCGCACCAGTGAATAGCCGTTGGAATGCGCTCCGCTGGAAGCCAGGCCGATGACGCGGTCGCCCGGCGCGATGCTGCGGCCATTGATGATGCCGCTCTTTTCCACAGCGCCCACCGCGAACCCGGCCAGGTCGTACTCGCCCGCCGGATACATGCCGGGCATCTCCGCCGTCTCCCCGCCAATCAGCGCGCAGCCCGCCTGTTCGCAGCCTTGCGCCACGCCGCCGATCACCTGGGTCGCGGTATCCACCGCGAGCTTGCCGCAGGCGAAATAGTCGAGGAAGAACAGTGGTTCCGCGCCTTGCACCAGCACGTCGTTGACGCTCATCGCCACCAGGTCGACACCAACTGTGTCGTGCTTGTTCCACTCGAACGCCAGCTTGAGCTTGGTGCCCACGCCGTCGGTGCCCGACACCAGCACCGGTTCGCGGTAGCGTTTGGGCACCTCGAACAAGGCGCCGAAACCGCCGATTCCCGCGAGCACGCCATCGCGTAGCGTCCGCTTGGCCAGAGGTTTGATTGCATCCACCAGCGCATCCCCGGCGTCGATGTCCACGCCGGCGTCGCGATAGGTCAAGGGAGTTTTTTGCATGATGGGCAGAGTCGGAAAAGGCAGTGAGGCAGGGCTGGCAGTTGCCGGACGATCCGGCAACCGATACATCAGCACGTGGCGTTGGGCGTGCGTCGCGCCATGCGCCGCATAAAATGAACGAACCGTGATTTTAGGGTGCGCTCGCCCGCGCCCTTGCTCCTGCCACCTGCGCTCCTGCGCACGCCCTGCTCCCAGACGCCTCCACCACCTCATGCTGCTGACCCCCGCCGTCAAAACCGCCCTGATCTGGCTTGGCATCGGCGTTGTCGCGCTTTGGCTGATCTGGCTGCTCGGCAGCATCCTCATGCCCTTTCTGGTGGGCATGACCCTCGCCTATGTGCTGCACCCCCTGGTCGAACGCTTGAAACGCCGCCGCATCCCGCGCGCGCTCGGCGCCGCATTGGCCATCATCGCGGCCATCGGGCTGTTCGTCGGACTGTTTTTGCTGCTGGTCCCTGTGGTCACCGAGATCGTTCCGCTGATCCGGGAAAAATTTCCCCTGCTGCTGCAGGCGATGATCGACTGGGGCACCCCGCTGCTCGCGCGCTTTGACATCCACTTGAAGTTCGACGTCGCCAGCGTGCGCCAGACCCTTTCCCAATACCTCACCTCGCACGGCGAAGACTGGGCCGGCACGCTCCTGCGCTCGGCGAGCACCGGAGGCGTGAGCCTGCTTGTCCTGTTGGGCAACCTCACGCTGATCCCGGTGGTGGCCTTCTACCTGCTGCTCGACTGGAATCAGACGCTGATCCGGCTGAACACGCTGATTCCACCCAGGCATCGCGAACCCGTCTTGCGCTTTTTCCACGACTGCGACGTCATCCTCGGCCAATACCTGCGCGGCCAATTGTTGGTGATGCTCATCCTGGCGTTCTATTACTCCGCAGGCCTGGCGATCGCCGGATTCAATCTCGCGCTGCCGGTGGGCATTTTCACCGGGCTTGCGGTATTCGTGCCCTATGTGGGATTCGGCCTGGGCCTGCTGCTCGCACTGCTGGCCGGAGCGCTGCAATTCCTCAGCTGGTACGGCGTGATCGCAGTAGCCATCGTCTATGGCATCGGACAGTTGATCGAATCGATGTACATCACGCCGAAGTTCGTGGGCGCGAGCATTGGCCTGCATCCGCTGCTGGTCATTTTCATCCTGCTGGCGTTTGGCACCCTGTTCGGGTTCTGGGGGATTCTGCTCGCCCTGCCCGCGGGGGCGTTGCTGCTGGTTGTAGTGCGCCGCCTGTTGGCCTGGTACCGCCAAAGCGCGCTGTTCGTCTGACGCATGATCCTGACCGCCCCCATACACTCCGCCGCGCCAAGCGCCAGTCTGCCCCCACGCCAGCAGGTTCTGCCGCTGGAGTGGGAAGCTGAACAGACCCTCGCCAATTTCGACCCTGGCACCGAAGGCGACAACGCCCTGGTGCAGCAGGCCCTGCGCGATCTGCTGCAACAACGCCGCCACGGCGCGCTCTATCTCTGGGGCGAATCGGGCAGCGGCAAAAGCCATCTCCTCTGGGCCGCGTGCCATGCGCAGCAACAAGAGGGCCGCTGGGCTCTGCTGCTCAGCCCGCAAACCCCGGCCTCCGGGTGGCCCGATGTCAACGACCTGCTGGCGCAGAGTCCAGGCGGCCTGCTGGCGCTCGACGATACGCAGTCGCTCACGGACTGGCAACAGGACTGGGCGTTCGGTCTTTACAACGCCACGCGCAGCGCCGATCTGGCCTTTCTCGCCAGCGGCAACGCCGCTCCTGCTGCTCTGTCCTTGCGCGCCGACCTGCGCACCCGCCTGAGTTGGGGCCTCGCTCTCCGCCTGAGCGCGCCGGATGACGCGCTGCGCGCCCGGGTTCTGCAGCGCCTGGCGCGCGACCGCGGCTACGCCCTCAGCCCCGAGTTGCTGCATTACATGCTGACCCACCTCAGCCGCGACCTGTCCCGGCTGGCAGTACTGATGGCCGCGTTTGACCGCTATGCTCTGGCCACGCAACGTCCGGCTACAGTGCCTCTGCTCAAATCTCTCCTGGCGGAGCAGCCGCAGTTGCTGCACGCCGCCACGCTCGACACCGTTTCTGGCTGAGCATCTACACACAACGCCTCACCCCATGCGCAAGCTTGCCCTGTTCGACCTCGACAACACACTGATTCCCTTCGATTCCGACCATGCTTTCGGGCAGTACGTGGCCGAATTGGGCTGGGTCGATGCCGAGCAGCATCGCCAGCAGAACGAGGCGTTCTACCGCCAATACAAGGCTGGCACGCTCGACCTCGGCGCCTATCTGCGCTTTGCCCTGCAACCCATTGCGGGGCGGGATCCGGCCGAGCTTCACGCCGCGCACGCCGCCTTCATGCGCGACATCGTGCTGCCGCAAATGCAGCCCGCGGCGCAACGGCTGGTCAACCGGCACAAGGACGCGGGCGATCTGTGCTGCATCGTCACCGCAACCAATACCTTCGTCACCCGCCCGATTGCAGACGCTTTCGGCGTGGAGCACCTCATCGGCGTCGAGCTTGAGCGCGATGCGCAGGGCCGCTACACCGGAAACTGGGTGGGCACCCCCTCGTTTCGCGAAGGCAAGATCATCCGCACCGAGCAATGGCTGGGCGCACAAGGGCTGGGCTGGGGCGACTTCGACCAGATCTGGTTCTACAGCGACTCGATCAACGACCGCTCCCTGCTCGAACACGCCACGCATCCCGTGGTCGTCCACCCGGACCCGCTGCTGGCCGAAGTCGCCCGCGAAAAAGGCTGGCCCACACTCCAGTTGTTGACATGATCCGTAAATTCATCAGCCGCCTGTTCACCTCGAACAAAGGCGAAGACGCCGCGCAAAGTCGCGGCCAGCGCCGGGATCTCCCCCGCGCCCAGCATCAGATCGACGCCAGTCGCATCCCGCACAACGCGCGCAATACCGTGCAAACCCTGCAGCAAGCGGGATTTGAGGCGTACATCGTGGGTGGGGCGGTGCGCGATCTGCTGCTCGGCCACAAGCCGAAAGATTTCGACGTCGCCACCAACGCCACGCCGGAGCAGGTCAAGCCGCTGTTCAAGCGCGCCTTCATCATCGGCCGGCGTTTTCGCATCGTGCATGTGATGTACGGGCGCGACATCATTGAAGTCTCCACCTACCGCGCGCTGCACGATGCGCAGGCGGCCGAATCCGTCAGCGGCAACGAACGCACGTCCCGCCGCGCGCTGGCCGACAAGACACTGGCGGTGGACAGCAGTGGCCGCGTGCTGCGCGACAACGTCTGGGGCTCGCTTGACGACGACGCCGAGCGCCGCGACTTCACCATCAACGCCCTCTACTACGACCCGATCCGCGACGTGGTGGTCGACTACCACCAGGGCATGGACGACCTGAAAAAACGTCGCCTGCGCATGATCGGCGACCCCGCCGCACGCTACCGCGAAGACCCGGTACGCATGTTGCGCATCGCCCGCTTCGCCGCCAAGCTGGGCTTCGACATCGACCCGGCGACACTCGCGCCCATCGCCACCAGCGCCGATCTGCTCGCCAACGTCCCCGCCGCACGCCTGTTCGACGAGACCATCAAATTGCTGCAGACCGGTCACGCGGTCGCCTCCTTGCAGCAACTGCGCCGCCTCGGCCTGCACCACGGCCTGCTGCCGCTGCTCGATCCCGTGCTCGAAAAGCCCGAAGGCGAACGCTTCATCACCTCCGCGCTGGAAGACACCGATGCGCGCATCGGCCAGGGCAAGACCGCCAGCCCGAGCTTCCTCTTCGCCTGCCTGCTGTGGCACGACGTGGAGCAACGCTGGAACGCCTTGCTGGCGGAAGGCCTCGCGCCCTTGATGGCGCTCGATCAGGCCGCGGACGAAGTGCTCTCGGCACAAGCCGAACGTCTGGCGATCCAGCGCCGCATCGCCACCGACATGCGCGAAATCTGGTCGCTTCAATCACGTTTCGAGCGCCGCACGCCTCGTTACGCCAACAGCCTGGTCGAGCATCCCCGGTTTCGTGCCGCTTTCGATTTTCTCAGCCTGCGCGCCCGTAGCGGCCAAGCCGATCCGGAACTGGCGCAATGGTGGGAAGCGTTCCAGTTCGCCGACGCAGACGGCCGCGCGGAAATGCTCGCCGCGGCGCCACAAGCCAGCGCTGCGAGCAAGTCCAAACGCCGTCGGCGGCGCAAAAAGCCGTCTGCGGCCGGTGAGACAGGCGGCAGTTCCGACGCGTCGTCCCAAGACTGAGTCAGCATGTCCCGCACCAGCGATGTCGTGGCGTTCGTCGCCCTCGGCGCCAATCTGGGAGACGGTGCGACGACGCTGCAAGCGGCAGCACTGGCCATTGGCGCCCTGCCCCTGACCCACGTCACCGCGCGTTCCAGCCTGTACCGCACCGCGCCACAGCAGGCCAGCGGGCCGGACTACTGGAACGCCGTCATCCAGGTGCACACCGCGCAATCCCCGGAAGCCCTGCTCGACGCTCTGCTGCGCATCGAATCGGACATGGGGCGCAAGCGCCCAGGCGGCGAGATAAACGCGCCCCGCACCCTTGACCTGGACTTGCTGCGGTACGGAAGCCTCCAGCGCCAGACCGAGCGCCTGACGCTGCCGCACCCGCGCATGGCCCAGCGCGCCTTTGTCCTCGCGCCGCTGGCCGAGATCTGGCCGGAAGGCATGCTGAACGGCATGTCCATTGCAGAACTTGCCGCCCGACGCATCGCCGAGGGCCAGGCCATTGAACGGCTCGGCCCGTTTTAATCAGTTCCCGCCGAAAGAGCGCTGCAACACGTAGGCCAGGCCGCCGGTGAGCGACCCCACGCTCACGAACAAGGCGAAGATCACAATCAGTACCGGCCCCCAACCGTTCGCGCTATTGCGACCTGTGTCCCCATTCCAGCGCGCATCCCATTTGTCATCGGGCGTCAGGCCGATCACCAGGGTCTGCACGACAACGGCAATCACCACCGTGACAAACACGCCGAGCAAGACCAAGGTCAGGGCATCGTCCTGCCCATTCGGCACAAAGCGCCACAAGCCATACAGCCCCAGCAAGAACAAGGGCCCGTGCACCCAGGCCCACGGATCGCGCAGCCCGCGCAAATAAAAGCGATGGCCACCGAATACGCCGGTCAGCAGCGCGAATGACGCGGCAATGAACTTATTCTTGAACACGGTTTGATCTCGCATCTGGGCTTCAGACCGGAGACGTGTCGGCGCCGGGACCGAGCGCCCGTTGCATCAGCACCACATCGAGCCAGCGATCGAACTTCCAGCCGACGGCAGGCATGCGCCCGAGTTCCGCAAATCCCTGGGCACGGTGCACACCAATGGAGCCCGCATTTTCCGAGTCGCCGATGACTGAAAGCATCTGCCGCGCACCGCGCGCCGTGCAGGTGTCGATCAAGGCGGCGAGCAGGCGCCCACCCAGGCCCTGGCGCTGCCCTTCCGGCGCGATGTAAATGGAGTCTTCAACGGTAAAGCGGTACGCCTCCCGTGCCCGAAACCAATTGGCATAGGCAAAGCCGACGATCGCCGCTGTGTCACCGCGCGTGGCGACCAGCCAGGGCAAACCTCGAGACTCCACCTCCTGCAATCGGCGCAGCATCTCTGCCTCGTCAGGCGCTTCGGTTTCAAATGTGCCCGTGCCGTGCAGCACGTGGTGGCGATAAATGGCGGTGATTGCCGGCAGATCGGCAACGGCGGCGGCGCGAATCAGAAAATCAGTCATGAAGTGATGCATCCCGAGTGGTCATGTTTATAATGGCAAGTTTATTCGAGCGCCGCTTTTCGTCTTTTGCAGAACAAAAACCGCCTGCAGAACACGCGCAAACTGCCACGGCGGCTGAAGCGGCAGACAAGAAGCAGTTGATTCAAGCGCTGATTGCTCGTACTGGCTCCCCGGTGCGATGTGCTCAGACTGCAGAGGCGCTGCCCAAACACCCGGCCCACGGTCCACACCGCAGGCCCATTTCTTTTTTGACAAGGAAGCAAAATGGTTGTGATCCGTTTGACCCGTGCCGGCGCCAAGTCGCACCCCTTCTACCACATCGTTGCCACCGATTCGCGCAGCCGTCGTGACGGGCGCTACATCGAGCGCCTGGGCTACTACAACCCGGTTGCCCGCGGCGCGGAAGTGCCCCTGCACATCGCCGCCGAGCGCCTGAACCATTGGACCAGCGTGGGCGCGCAAGTCTCCCCCACCGTGCAACGTCTGGTGAAGACCGCGCAAAAGTCCGCCCAAGCCGCGGCCTGAGTGTTCCTCCAAAACGGCGGGCCGGCAGGATTGTCGTCCCGCCGTTTTTGTCTGTTGAATTTTTTCAAGGGCCCCGCCAGTGACTGAGCCGGACGATCTCTACCAAGTCGGTCATGTGCTCGATGCCTGGGGCGTGCGCGGCTGGGTGAAAGTCGCGCCCGATGATCCGCAAGCCGGGGCCTTGCTCCATGCGAAAACGTGGTGGCTGAGCAGGCCGGGTTTCGAAGGATCGACCAAATCAGTCAAGGTTCGCCTCGTGCGCCGTCACGGAGGCTCCCTCGTCGCCTTGCTGGAAGAGTCGCAAGACCGCAGCACGGCAGAAGCATTGCGCGGCAGCCAGATCGCAGTGCGGCGTACGGACTTCCCGCCAGCCGATGACGGCGAGTTCTACTGGACCGATCTCATCGGATGCCAGGTGCGCAATCCGGAAGGCGAGGAGTTGGGCGTGGTGACCGGCCTGCTCGACAGCGCGGCGCACTCCATCTTGCGGGTGCAAATTCCCGCCAGCGGCCCGGACGCCAAACCGCACGAACGGCTGATTCCCTTTGTCGATGCCTACATTGCCTCGGTCGACCTCACAGGCAAGTCCATCATCGCGCGGTGGGACGCCAGCTACGACTGACATCCTGCCATGCTGCGTTTCGATGTCATCAGTCTGTTTCCCGCCTATTTCGAGCCGCTGAAACACCACGGCGTGTCGCGCCGCGCATTTGATTCCGGACAGATGCAACTGCATTGCTGGAACCCGCGCGACTTCACCGCTGACGCCCACCGCACCATCGACGACCGGCCTTACGGCGGCGGCCCAGGCATGGTCATGCTGTCCGAACCGCTGGAGCGCACGCTGGACGCCATTGCCGCCGCCCGGCAGGAAGCGACGCAAGACGATGGGCCGGTCTGGCTGTTCTCTCCCACGGGTCGGCGCATCGATCAAAACCTGGTTGGCAATCTGGCGCAAACAGGTGGAGCCACCCTGCTCTGCGCCCGCTACGAGGGCGTCGATCAGCGCCTGATTGACCGGCGGGTGGATGCCGAGATCAGTCTGGGCGATTTTGTGCTGTCCGGCGGCGAAATTCCGGCACTCGCCCTGCTTGATGCCGTCAGCCGGTTGCTGCCTGGCGTGCTGGGCAGCGCGGAGTCCGCGCAGCAGGACAGCTTCTCCAATGGCCTTCTCGACTGCCCGCACTTCACCCGCCCGGAAATGCATCGCGGCCAAGCGGTGCCCGATGTGCTGCTGAGCGGCGACCATGCGCGCATTGCGCAGTGGCGGCGCGAGCAATCGCTGAGTCTGACCCTGCAACGGCGTCCGGATCTGCTCGTCGAACTGCACCGTCAAGGGGCTCTGAGCAAGCAGGATCTGCGCTTTCTGTCCACCTTGGGCTATACTCTGCAGGTTTGATCCTCTGCTGTCTTCGTGGTCTTTTCCCAGCGCCAGCGCTGATGCACCTGAACCACACACAGATCCGCCCGTTTTGTTGTTTTGCAAGGCTCCCGGTCTTGCCGCAAATCGACGCGCACAACCCTTCCATAAACCTGGATGGCAAGATCATTGGAGCCTCATCATGAATTTGATCGCAACTCTCGAGCAGGAAGAAATGGCCCGCGTCAGCGCTGGCAAGAAATTCCCGCAATTCAACCCCGGCGACACCGTGATCGTGTCGGTCAAAGTGGTTGAAGGCACACGCAAGCGGAACCAGGCCTATGAAGGCGTGGTGATTGCCAAGCGCAACCGCGGCCTGAACTCCAGTTTCATCGTGCGCAAGATTTCCGCGGGCGAAGGCGTTGAGCGGACCTTCCAGCTCTACTCCCCGCAGATCGCCTCCATCGAAGTCAAGCGCCGCGGCGATGTGCGTCGCGCCAAGCTGTATTACCTGCGCAGCCGCTCGGGCAAATCGGCTCGGATCAAGGAAAAGCTGGTCCTCAAGTCCGCAGCCGCAGCGCAGTCCAGCGCAGCAGCCGCTCAGGCCTGATCTGCGCTTCAGCGCGATACCGCGTCCGGCTGACCCCGGACCTGCACAAAAAGCCGACCTGCGATGCACGTCGGCTTTTTTTCAACCTTTCAAGCCTGTCCATCTTGACCGCGCCCCGTCCCTCAGCCATCGATCCCGAAAACGCCCGGTTGCTCGGGCGTGACGATGCCCTGCCAGCCGTTCCGGCAGACAGACTCGCGCCTGATGCACTGCGGCAACGCTTCGCCGCCCCGCCACTCTGGCGACCCGAGCTGTTTGAAGACGCACTGCGCCTGAATGCCCTGCCCTTGCGGGCGGCGGCCGTTCTCATTCCGCTGGTTTCCCGTCCGCAGGGAATGCAAGTGCTGCTCACACGACGCAATCTGGACCTGCATGAACACGCCGGACAGATCAGCTTTCCCGGTGGACGTCGCGACCGGCAAGACGTGCATCCCGCAACCACGGCGCTGCGTGAGGCATATGAGGAAATTGGCCTGCGGCCGAAGGGCGCGGAAGTTCTCGGCGCCCTGCCCCTGTACTGCACCGCGTCGCGCTATGCGGTGACACCGATCGTCGCCCTGCTGCCCCACACCAACGGCGTGCAAGCGCACCCGGGTGAAGTCAGCGAAGTCTTCGAAGTGCCGCTGTCTTTTCTGATGGACCCGCGCCATCACGAGCATCGGGAATGGTCGCTTCTCGGCGATGAGGCAGGCGCGGTGCGCCGCCGTTTTCTGGTCATGCCCTATGTGGAGGGCAACCAACGCTACGTCATCTGGGGCGCGACCGCAGCCATGCTGCGCAACCTGTACCGGCTGCTGATTGCGTAGGATAGACGCATGGCTTTTCTTTCCGTCCTGATCGCGCTGCTGATCGAGCAACTCAAACCCCTGGGCCGTGGCAGTGCCGTGTATCGTCTGCGGCAGAATCTGGCGGATCTGGCGTCGCGCAATTTCGATGCCGGTCAGTCGCGACACGGCGTTGCGGCCTGGTTCATCGCCGTGCTCCTGCCCACCCTGATCACCCTGGCGATCTACCTCACTGCCTTGCACTACAGCCTGCTGCTGGCACTGGCTTGGAATATCGCAGTGCTGTACTTCACCCTCGGCTTCCGGCAATTCAGCCACTACTTCACCGACATTCAGGACGCACTCAACCACAATGACGACGCCACAGCGCGCAGCCTGCTCAAGCAATGGAAGGCGCTCGACACGGTGGACATGAGCGCGAGCGACATCACCCAGCAGACCATCGAGCACGCCCTGGTCTCGGTGCAGCGCTATGTGCTTGGGGTGTTTTTCTGGTTCATCCTCCCCATAGGCCCGGCAGGTGCCGTGCTCTATCGCCTCAGCGACTATGTGGCAAGCAAATGGAACCATGCCGACAGCGAGGCCAGCCCTGCGCTACGCACGTTCGCGCAACAAGTCTTCGACCTGCTCGACTGGATTCCGGCCCGTCTCACCGCCAGCGGCTATGCCATCGTCGGCAATTTTGAAGACGCCATCGACGTCTGGCGCGGCTATTCGCCACTCTGGGCAAATCGCAACACGGGCGTGATGCTGGCGTCTGCCGCAGGCGCGGTGGGCATTCGACTGGGGGCCACTGCGGGCTCTACCCCAGCATCACCCACAGAACCAGACTGGACGCAGGAAAGTGAAGGCGATCTGGCTGGCAGCACCACGGCCATGCCTGGCGTGGTTCCCCAGCCAGCACATCTGCGCAATGTGGTGGGGCTGGTGTGGCGCTCGGTGTTGCTGTGGATGCTGCTGCTGGCCATGCTCAGTGTGGTCAGCTGGGTGAGCTGACCACGATCAGCCCACCAGCGCAAGTCAGCCAACAAGCAGCGCGTTGACGCGGCGCACATAGGCCGCCGGATCCTCGAGCTGGCCGCCTTCAGCCAGCAGTGCCTGATCGAACACCACTTGTGCCAGATCTCCCGCATGGGCATCGTCATGCGCCACGCGCTTGACCAGCGCATGGTCCGGGTTGATTTCCAGCACCGACTTGGTCGGCATCTCGTCGCGTCCGGCCTGCTTGAGCAGCCGCGCCAGATGCGCGCTCATGCCATCATCGGTGGCCACCAGACAGGCCGGCGAATCCACCAACCGCGAGGACACGCGCACGTCCTGCACCCGATCGCCCAGCGCCTGCTTGAACCGCTCGATCAAGGCCTGGTGGTCGGCGGACTGTTCCTTCTCATCCTTGACATCGTCTGCCTTGTCGTCCGCGCCCTTGACGTCAGCAAGATCGACCGCGCCACGCGCCACGGACTGCAGCGGCTTGCCATCGAACTCGTTGAGGAAACCGAGCATCCACTCGTCCACCCGGTCGGTGAGCAGCAGCACCTCAATACCTTTCTTGCGGAAAATTTCGAGCTGCGGGCTTGAGCGCCCGATCTTCGCGGTCTCGGCGGTGATGTAATAAATCGCCTTCTGGCCCTCCTTCATGCGCCCAACATAGTCAGCCAGCGATACGGTTTGCGCATCGTCCTCGCCGTGGGTGGAGGCAGCGCGCAGCAGCTTGGCCAGACGCTCACGGTTGGCCATGTCCTCGCCGAACCCTTCCTTGAGCACCGCGCCAAACTCGGTCCAGAACGCGGAATATTTGTCGCGCTCGGCCTGGTCTTCGCTGCCTGCCAGGTCTTCCAGCATCGAGAGCACGCGCTTGACCGAACCCTCGCGGATGGCGCGCACGTCGCGGCTTTCCTGCAGCATTTCGCGCGACACATTGAGCGGCAGATCGGCGCTGTCGATCACCCCGCGCACAAAGCGCAGATAGGTGGGCATCAGGCTCTCGGCATCGTCGGTGATGAAGACGCGTTTGACGTAGAGTTTGACCCCGGCCTTCTGTTGACGGTCCCACAGATCCATCGGCGCCTTGGCCGGGATGTAGAGCAACTGGGTGTATTCGCTGCGGCCTTCGACGCGGTTGTGCGTCCAGCGCAGCGGCGGCTGACTGTCTCCGCTGAGCTGCTTGTAGAACTCCAGATACTGCTCTTCGGTGATGTCGGACTTGCTGCGCGTCCACAGCGCCGCGGCGCTGTTGATCTGCTCCCATTCGTCGGTGGAGACGTATTTGCTTTGCTCCGCGTCCCAATGTTCCTTGCGCATTTCGATGGGCAGGGAGATGTGGTCGGAATATTTGCCGATCAGATCCTTGAGCGTCCAGACGCGTAGGAATTTGTCAATCTTGTCCTCATGCGGCGTGTCGTCGGCGTCAGCGCGCAGGTGCAGGATCACGTCCGTGCCGCGCTTGGCACGCGCGATGGTCTCCACGGTGAACTCGCCGGTGCCGTCGGACACCCAACGCACGCCTTCGCCTTCGGCCATGCCGGCCTTGCGCGACTCGACGGTGATGCGTTCGGCCACCATGAAACCGGAATAGAAGCCGACACCGAACTGGCCGATCAGCGCGGCGTCCGGCTTTTGCTTGTCGCCCAGTTTCTGCATGAACTCGCGCGTACCGGACTTGGCGATTGTGCCCAGATGCTCGACCGCCTCTTCGAGGCTGAGGCCGATGCCGTTGTCGCTGATGGTGAGGGTGCGCTTGTCGGCATCCACCGCAATGCGGATGCGCAGATCGGCGTCGCCCTCCATCAAGGCGGCATCGTCGATGGCCTGGAAGCGCAACTTGTCGCAGGCGTCCGAGGCATTGGAGACGAGTTCGCGCAGAAAAATGTCGCGGTTGGAATACAGCGAATGGGTGACCAGATGCAGCAACTGGCGCACTTCGGCCTGGAAGGCGTGGGTGTGCGGGGCGGTGTGGGTTTCGGTGGTTTGTTCTGTGCTCATGGTGCGTGTGAGAAACGGAAAGAAAAAAACCTGCGTCAGCACATGCGGCCATGCCACAAAATATCAAGACCCAGCAGCAGGATCGACGGCGAAGCCGCTTGCCGACATCGCTCCAGCCAGGCGCGGCAAGGCGCGCAAGGCGTTCGCCGTCGTCTGCGCAGCGGTCTGCTCCAGCGACCATCCGCGTAGCGCGGCCAGCGTTTCAGCGATGCGCGGCAACTGCTCTGGCGTGTTGGGCAGGGGCGGCACTTCGTTCCGCGCGCTCAGCGGGCGATAAAGCCAGACCGGCTGGATGTCCGGCGCGTCAGTTTCGAGCACCGGCGTTGTCGCTGGCACGTGTGCGGCCAGGCGCCGGATATTGAGCGCACGCTCGAAGGTCATCGCCCCGCCAAACCCGAGCGCGAATCCCAGATCGATGAAGCCCTGCGCCTGCTGCGCGCTGCCGTTGAAAGCATGAGCGATGCCGGCCGGCCGCCCGGCGGCAAACCCGGAGCGGCGCAAGCCGGCCAGCAGCGCGTCCTGCGATTTGCGCACATGCAGGATCACCGGCAGCGCAAAGTCTCGGGCAATACGCAATTGCTCTGCATAAAAACGCTGCTGCTTGTCGCGATCCAGACCGGGAACGAAAAAGTCCAGCCCGATCTCCCCGAGCCCGACGAACAGCGGGTCGGTCAGCGCCTGCTCGACGGCAAGGCGCAGCGCACCCAGATCAGTCTCCAGCGCCTGATCGACAAAGAGCGGATGGATGCCCAGCGCATACGCCCAGCCACAGTG
This sequence comes from Thiomonas sp., assembly GCA_049582025.1. Taxonomy (GTDB): domain Bacteria; phylum Pseudomonadota; class Gammaproteobacteria; order Burkholderiales; family Burkholderiaceae_C; genus Thiomonas. The sequence goes on along the minus strand of JBAUTC010000034.1, from coordinate 5,760 downwards.
GCGAGCCAAGGCTTGCACCGCGGCGAAGTTGCCGCGCTCCACTGCGGGAATCACGCCACTGCTCACCCCGGCCAGCCGCGCACGTTCCGCCACGCCCAGCCCCTTCCCGCCAAACTCGGCGGCATCGAGGTGGGCATGGGTATCGATCCAGACCGGGTTGGGACGCATCTATTCACTCTCCAGAGGCACTCAAAATATTGGGCGTAGCGTAAAAAATCACGAATTTGAGCCAAGTTCCCGCGCAAGCCCGCCGACCGACCTGAAAAACGAGGAAAATCTGGTACATACACGGCTTTGATTAGAAAACAGATCCAGTCCAGGGATGATCTGCGATCGTGCCGCCACTCCAATACCCCCATGCAACGCCGCCACTTCCTTCAGTCCATCGCCCAAAGCCGCCTGTTCGCCAACCCCTTGGGGCGCAAAAGCCTGCTTGCACTCGGCCTGCTCGGCGCAGGAGCGGGTAAGGCCACGGCGCAAACTACCGCCTGTGCCTGCGGGCAATGTCCCGCGTGTTTGCAGGGCGATGCAAACACCGCCGAACAACCCGCCGTCGCTTTTTACTACGGCGCCCGCATCCCGGTGGACGACTTGCGCGCATTCGATTGGGTGGTGCTGGAACCGCAGCACGCGCTCGCGCAGAACGCCAGTATCGTCTCTGCCCTCGGGCCACACACCGTGGCGCTCGCCTATGTGTCGGTCGGCGAGGTCACTCCCGAGCGTCCGTACTACGCCGACATGCCCAAGGACTGGTTGCCCACGTCGAATGCCGCCTGGGGCTCGCGCGTGGTCGATCAGACGGCCACCGGCTGGCCCGAGTTCCTGCGCGACCGCATCATCCAACCGCTTTGGAACGCCGGCTTCCGTGCGTTCTTTCTCGACACCCTCGATTCGTACCAACTGCTGGCCAAGACTCCGGCTGCCCGGCAACAACAGGCGCAGGCGCTCGCTGAAACCCTGCGCGGCCTGGTGGCTGCCTATCCCGGCATCCGCCTGCTGCTCAATCGCGGCTTCGAACTGGTGGACACCACCCTGGCCCCGAACATCCTCGCCGTGGCCGCCGAGTCTTTGTATCGTGGCTGGAATCAGGGGGACACCAGATATGTCGATGTCAGCCCCGCAGACCGCGACTGGCTGCTTGCCCGCTTTGGTGAAATGCGCAGCAAATTCAAGCTGCCGTGCATCGCCATCGACTACTGCGCCCCACAAGACCGCGCTCTGGCACGGAAGACGGCGCAGGCCATCGCCGCGCAAGGCATGATCCCCTGGGTGGCCGATCCCACACTGGAGAGTCTGGGCGTCGGTACCGTGGAACTGACGCCGCGCCGGGTGCTCCTGCTGCATTCCTGCAAGGAAGGCGACGGTCCTGAGTTGCTGGAGCAGAGCGCGCACATCTACGGCGCCATGCCGCTGGAATACCTCGGCCTCGTCCCCGAATACTGCTATATCGGCGCGCCCGAGATCACCGCGCCGCTGGCCGGTCGCTATGCCGCCATCGTGCTGTTCCCGGTGGAGTCCGACGTGCCCGCCGCCATCCGGGCCCTGCTCAATCGCGCCAAGGCCGAGCAGGTGCCGGTGGTGGTCATGGGTTCTGCGGATCCCAAGGTGCTGGCCGAGCTCGGCGCCACGGTCGGCGACGCCGCGCTGCCGGGGCCGATCCGGGTGCAACGCCAGCCAGGGACGCCCAATGGCGAAGTCATCCCGCTGATCAACCCGATGAACACGCTGCCCATAGCGGCAGGCGCGGGCGCACAGGTCTGGCTGACGGCCACGGGCACAGACGGTCAAAGCATGGACGGCGCCGCCATCACACCATGGGGCGGCTATGCGCTGGGGGGGTTCGGCGTGTTCGACCTGCCCGGCAATACCGGCACGCGGTGGTCTGTCGAGCCCATCGAGTTTTTCCGCGCGGCGTTGCGCATGGGCAGCGATCCCATGCCCAACATCACCACTCGCAACGGACGACGCGTGTTTTTCGTGCACTTCGATGGCGACGGCTGGCCGAACGCCTGTGACCAGCCGGGTTCGCCGCTGGCCTGCGAAATATTGGTGACCGAATTCCTCGAAAAATACAAGGTGCCGACGCTGGCCTCGGTGATCGTTGGCGAGATCAGCCATGAGGGGCTATACCCCAAGACGGCCGACGCCTCACAGAAATGGGCACGCCGCATGTTTGCCCTGCCCTGGATCGAAGTGGGTAGCCATACCTGGTCGCATCCCTTTGACTGGGTTGCGGCAAGCGAGACACACAGCCGCGGCAAGGAAACCAAGGAATATCCCTACGGCAACTACCTGCCCCTGCCCAACTACACCTTCAGCACCAAAAGCAATGTCATCGATGCGGCGCAGTACATCACCGACAAACTCTGCCCCCCCGGCAAGAAGTGCACCATGATTCTCTGGCCGGGAGACTGCAACCCGCCCGACAAGGCTGTGGCCATGGCCTACGAATTCGGGCTGGGCAATATCAATGGCGGAGGCGCGACGATCACCAGGTCACAGCCCACCCTGTCGAACATCTGGCCGATGGGCATCCCCAAGGGCGACTATTTTCAGGTGTATGCCGCGCAATCGAACGAAGAGGATTTCACCCATAACTGGAAAGGCCCCTACTTCGGGTTCGAGCGGGTGGTGGAGAGCTATCAGCTCACAGATCTGCCTCGCCGCATCAAGCCGATCGACATGTACTACCACCCCTATATCGTGACCAAGGCGGCAGGCGCCAAAAGCCTGCATACGGTTTACCAGTGGGTGCTCAAACAGCCCACGCACGCCATCCATGGCTACCAGTACTTCCGCAGCGTCAATGACTGGCGGCAGGCCACGGTGGCGCGGCGGCTGGCTGGTGGCTGGCGCCTGCGCAGTGGCGCGGAGTTGCGGCAATGGACGCAGCCCGCCACCGCGGTCGCCCCGCAACTCGCGCAGTGCCAGAACGTCGCGGGTTGGAACGAGCATGGGGAGCAACGCTATCTCCATGCCACTGCTGGACAGGTCATCGTCCAGTCCGGGCCCACGGACAAGGCGGTACCACGATTGATCGAGGCCAATGCCGACATCACCCGCTGGGCCGTGCAGGCGGACGGCAGCGTGCAACTCAGCCTTCAGGGATACCTACCGGTCGAGGCGGTGTTCGAGCTCCCGGCCGGTTGGGCCGCGCGAGGTGCCAAGGGAGTCAAGGTGGAGAACACCTCCTCGGGTGTGCGCGTCGGCAGCAGCAGCACAACAGTCGATCTCACCTTGAAGCGGGCCTGACCGACAATTGCTTTAGATGCTGGAAAAAGCCCACCCCGCCAGACGCGACCCGCTGCATATATCTCCCGATGATCCGCAGCGCAGCCGCCTTTTTCCGCGCGGCGTTCTGCTTGGTCTTGGCCTGTTGTGCGCAGGAACCTTGGCGCTGGTCTATCCAGGTCAAAATCTGATGCACCTGCTGTCCACCAGCACCGACAACGCCTTGGCGATCGACTACCTGCGCCACCTCGTCGACCTGCGCGGTGGTGACATCGAATTGCGCCTGATGCTGGCGCAGCGCTACGTGCGCATCGGCAAGGAGCAGGAAGCGCTCGACGCCTTGGGCACGCTGCAAACCCCGAATGCCGATGCCCTGCGGCTGCAGATCTGGAAACGCCGCTGGTTCGATGCGCGCGCCCTGGGCCACAGCGACAGAGAGGCGAAGGCACGCCAGGCGCTTTCCGCCTTGCTGCAACACACCGCACCCGCCAGTTTCACCGAGTGGCGCGACACCCTCACGCTGTTGCAAGGCCTGGACGAACCGCAAACCGTGCAGAAGCTCACCGGCATGGTGACGCGGTTCCTGCCGCTGCCGCCCACAGCCGCGCAGCAAGCCGCGCAGTTGCTCGTCGGCCTGCACGCCTATGCCCTAGCCGCGCAAGTGTTGTTCGACACGGCGAAAACCGAAGTGACGGATGCCGAGCGCCAGGCCCTGATCCAAGCCGGCGCCCACGCTCTGCTCGCCTCCGGCCAACCGGCGCTGGCCTATGCGCAAACCGAGACGGCTCTGGGCAAGAACCCCATTCCGCCCGCAATGGCGTGGTTCATGTTGCAACTGGCCCTGAGCGCCAATCAGCCTGCCGATGCCGGGCGCTGGCTGCAGCAGGCGGTCGATTTCGATCTTCCAGCTGCCGAGCTCGGCAAGACGCTCACGCCAGCCCAGCGCAAAATAGCCTGGCAGGTGCTGCTGGCCGACAGCAATCTTCGCGCCGCCATTCATATTGCCGATGCCGCACTGTCGAAGGAGCCGGGCAACCGCGTCTGGGCCGAGCGCCGCGCGCAGGTGCTGGAATGGAGCGGCCAGCCCGACGCCGCGATGCAGCAATGGATCGCCCTACTGCGCGCCAAGTTCACCGACCACGCGCTCGAAGAAGTGCACCGGCTGGCGCTGGCGCTGTATTCCAGTCGCGGCCTGGACATCTACTGGGAACAGCGCGCCGCGCACTCCACGCTGACCGCGGACGAGTGGCTGCAGTACGCCCAGGCGCTGGAAATCCGCGGCCACCCGAAGCAAGCGGTACGCATCCTGCGCGAGGCGGCCGTCAAGGAGCCCAAGGTGCTGACGCCACTGGCCTGGCTGTTGGGCAATATGGGCGAAGTCGAAGCGTCGCTGGCCGCCTACGCCGAAGCGCTCAAACGCGGCACGCTCGACCTGCGCGGCAGTATCGACTATGCCAACGCACTGCTGCAAAACGGACAGTTCGAACAGGCGCGGCAGGAACTGGAAGACACCCAGCACCTGCCCGGACCGGAGGATCTGCGCAGCGCGCATCAAGGCCTGCTCGGCGACATCGCCTGGGCCATGGGAGACCTGCGCGGTGCCGAAGCCGCCTACGGCAGCATCTGGCGGAGCGCCGAACTGCGCGCCAGCACCAAGCCCTACCAGCTCGAGCGCCTGGTCATGCTCAAGCAAAAGTTGCAGGGCGACGCCGTGGCGCTGCGCATGCTGCCGCAAGTCTGGGCCAATGCGCCTTCGCAGTCGCTTGGCCTGCTCTGGCTGCACGCGCTTGTGCGCGAGCCCAGCGCACAGGGCATCGCGCAGTGGCAACGGCTGGTACTGAAAAGCGAGGCGGGTGCGCCATTGCGCCAGCAGCCCGAGATGTACGCCGCACGGGCGCAGGTCTGGCAGGCTCTGGGTCGCACGACGCTGGCCCTGGCCGATCTGCACGAGGCGCTGCGCCTGTCTCCAGGCAACACCGACAACCAGATCGCCCTGCTGTGGATGCTGATCGACAGCGGCGAACTCGATGGCCTGCGGCAAGACATGGCGCGTTACAGCCGCGGCCTGCAAGGCCTATACGATGGCCTGGACGTACTCTCCGCGGCAGCGCAGACACTGGGTGACAACACCCTGGCTTTGCGTTACAGCCAGAAACTGTACGCGCGCAAGAAGACCGATGCGCTCTGGCTGCTGAACTACGGCGACCTGCTGGCGCAGGCGGGCGATAGCCGACGCGCGCAGGCAGCCTACAACCGGTCGTGGGCACTGCTGCAAAGCCGGCCAGGCAAGACCGCGGCGGGCAAAGCCACCGACAGGAATCTGAACGAACTGCTCGCCCGGATACGGCTGAGCCATGACCGGCTCGACGGCGCGGGACAGCAGGCGCTGCTGAACCAGTTGCGGAGCAAACTTCGCGGCGACACCTTGAACCGCCAGCAAACCCTGCAAGCCAACGCCGCCATCGCCGACTGGCTGTTGCGGCTGGACACCACCTCTGCTGCGCGCTGGTGGCTGGCGCGGCGTGTGCT
>JBAUTC010000033.1:0-16076 GCA_049582025.1 Thiomonas sp. | reverse complement strand
CGCACATACAAACCCGGTTCGATGGTCAGCACCATGTCCGCCCGCAGGATGCGTGCGGGGCGTTTGCGGCTGCCGTCGGGCTGGATCTCGATGGCCTCGCCCGGCTCGGCATAGTCGCCGCAATCGTGCACGTCCATGCCCATCCAGTGGCTGGTGCGGTGCATGTAAAAGCGCTTGTACGCACCGGTGGCGATGACTCCGTCCACATCGGACACGGCGTCGCTTGCGATCAACCCGTGGTCGAGCAGGCCCTGCGCCAGCACGCGCAAGGCCGCGTCGTGCGGATCGGAGAAGCGCGCGCCTGCGGTCGAAGCGTCGAGCGCGGCATGCTGTGCGGCCAGCACCACTTCGTACAACGCACGCTGCGGGCCGCTGAACCGGCCGTCGGCGGGGAACGTACGGGTGATGTCGCTGGCGTAGCCGTCGAGCTCGCAGGCGGCGTCGATCAGCACCAGATCACCGGCGCGCACCGGCGCGTCACTGGCGCGGTAGTGCAGCACGCAGGCATTGGCGCCAGCGGCGACGATGGAGCCATACGCCGGGGCCTGAGAACCCCCTTGGCGGAAGGTGTGGAGCAGTTCGGCTTCGAGGTGGTATTCGCGCAGCCCCTGGGGCGGCGGCTGGCGCAGGCCACGGCGGCTCGCCTGCATGGCGTGGATATGCGCCTGGGCGGAAATCGCCGAAGCCCGGCGGATCACGTCCAGCTCGTAGGTGTCCTTGAACAGGCGCATCTCGTCAAGAAGGGCGCACAGGTCATGCTGGATGCGCGGCGCGATGACGCCAATGCGCGCCTGCGCCCGCACCGCCGACAGCCAGCCCTCCACCCGGGTTTCCAGACCCGGATGCACGGCAAACGGCCACCACACGGCGGGCTGATCGGCAAGCAGTTTGGGCAACTCGGCGTCGAGACTGTTGATGGAGAGCGCGACGTCAAAGCCGAAGGCCTCGCGCGCGGCTTCCGGCCCCCAGCGGAAGCCGTCCCAGATTTCACGTTCCATGTCCTTGTCGCGGCAGAACAGCACGCTGCGGCTATCGCCGCTGGCGTTGGCCTGCAGCACCAACAGGCTGTGCGGCTCGGTGAATCCCGTGAGGTAGTAGAAGTAGCTGTCGTGACGGTAGGGATAGTCGGCGTCGCGATTGCGCAGGAACTCGGGCGCGGTCGGCAGCAGGGCCACGCCGCCTCCGGCTGCGGCAAGGTGCCGGACGACTTCAGCGCGGCGCGCGGCGCAGCGGGCAAGCAGATTGGGATCGGGTATGGGCATGTCGGTGAAGGTGTTCGGTCGATGAAAGCCTAATCGGCGCTGGACGCCGGGCCATCCAGAGGGTTTTGCGCCGGACGCTGCAACTGCGCATCCAGCGTGGCCAGTTGCTCCGGTGTGCCGACGTTGTGCCATGCGCCACGGAACACTTCGCCGCTCACCCGCCTGGCATCCACCGCGGTGTAAAGCCAGGGAAAGAGCTTCCACCGTTGCGCCCGTGGCTGGCCCGCGAACAAGCCGGGGTGAAAGACGCCGATATTGCCGTAATTGAGAAGGTCGCCGGTGCGTCGGACATGGCCCTGAGCGTCCAGCGCCATGTCGCCGCCGGGATTGTGGTCCGGGTTGGGAGTGAGCACCAGATGCGCCGCGTTGCGCAGCGGATCGGCGGCGATCTCCGCCGCGACCGCACGCAGACTGGCATAGTCGAAAAGCGTGTAGATGTCCGCACTGACCACGGCGAAGGGCGCATCGCCCAACAGCGGCAAGGCGGTCGCGATGCCGCCACCGGTTTCATACGCGTCGGCCGGTTCGGGCGAATAGCGCAGGCGCACACCGAAGGCTGCGCCGTCACCCAGCACGGCGGGAATCTGCTCGCCCAGCCAGCCGGTGTTGATGACGATGTCACGCCAGCCGCCGGTCGCCAGGCGTTCGATCTGCCAGACGATCAGCGGCTTGCCGGCCACCGCCAGCAGAGGCTTGGGGTGCGCGTCGGTCAACGGTCGCATGCGCTGGCCGCGCCCGGCTGCGAGGATCATGGCGCGCATCGCGTCCTAGAAGGTGTAGCCGACCAGCGGGCTGCGCTGCTCGAGTTGGTCGAGGAGTTGCAACAGCGGTTTGAACGCGCCGTAGCGCGCGGCCACCAGCCGGGCGTGCTGCAGCACGACGGGAAGATCATCCAGGTACTGCGCCTTGCCGTCGCGATGGTGCAGACGGGCGAAGATGCCCAGCACCTTGAGCGCGCGCTGCAGGCCCATCCAGTCGAGGTCACGGTAGAAGTCGGCGGCGTCCACGGCCACCGGCAGCCCGGCCTTGCGGGCGCGCTCCCAGTAGCGGATGGCCCAGTCGAGCTGCTGTTCTTCGGGCCAGGCGAGGTAGGCATCGCGCAGCAGCGAGACCAGGTCGTAGGTGATGGGCCCAACGACGGCGTCCTGAAAGTCGAGCACGCCGGGATTGTCTTGTGCGGTCACCATCAGATTGCGGCTATGCCAGTCGCGATGCACCAGTACCTGCGGTTGCGCCAGGTTGTTGGCGATCAGCACGGCAGAGATGCCTTGCAGCGCGGTGCGTTGCGCGTCGGTGAGCGCATGGCCGTGGTGGCGCTGCACGAACCATTCCGGAAACAGATCGAGTTCGCGCTGCAACAGCGCGGCATCATATAACGGTACCACGCCGGCGCCGTCGATGAGCTGCAGCGTAACCAGGGCATCGAGCGCGTCGCGTATCAGGCTGTCGGCTCGCTCGGGCTGCGCGGCAATCGCCTGCAGATAGGTGGTATTCCCCAGGTCGGTGAGCAACAGAAAACCCTGCTCCACGTCCTGCTCCAGCACCTGTGGTACCTGCACGCCGCCAGCGCCCAGCAACTGGGCAATGCGCACAAAGGGCCGCACGTTCTCCATCGGCGGCGGCGCGTCCATCACGATCAGGCTGCACCGTGCGGCCTGCACACGGAAATAGCGGCGGAAGCTGGCGTCGCTGGACGCGGGCTGCAGGCTGTCGACTTGCAGGCTGTGGGCGGGAGCGATGTGCTGCAGCCAATGCTGGAGGGCCTGCGCGCGAGCGTTGGAATCGGTGTTGGGCATGGGCAGAGGGCGAACGGGACAGGAGAGCAGCGCTCCCTATAATCCTGTGGCATTTTAGGCATCGCTGCGCGCGGCCAGCCGCCGGGCTTCGGCGCTGCGCACGCGCATGGCGAGCCGCCTCGACGCGACTGCCATCCGACCCGATTCCCGTGCCTTTTCCGACCCCGTCCCGCTGCTTCCCGCGCCTGCGCGCAGTGGGTGCCTGCGGGCGAAACGGCCATCCCCTGCGCCTGACCCCATTGGTCGTTACACTCGCCCTGAGCTGGGCTCACCCGGCGCGGGCACAGGACGCCACGGCAGACGCCGAACCCGCCGCGTCTGCCCCGTTGCAACTCACCCCCAGCGTTGACCTGCTACCGCACCTGCCCGCCGATGCACAGCCCTTTGAGCCGCTGTTCGTCATCGCTGACAAGATCACCGGACAGAACAATATCTACGTGCATGCCACCGGCGACGTGCAGCTGCGCAAGCACAGCGTTGTGATCAAGACCGACCGCCTGCGCTATTACTTTGTCGAGAATGAAGCGGTCGCCAATGGCAATGTGCGCGTGCTGCGCGACGGCAATCTGTTCTCCGGCCCGGCGCTTCGCATGCAGCTCGACACCTACCGCGGTCAGATGCCCGATGCGGATTACTACTTCAACGTTACACAGGGTCACGGCCACGCAGACAACATCGACTTTCTCGGGCGCGAGCATGTGCAGGCCGACAACGCTACGTACACCACCTGCACCGCCAGCCCGGTGGACTGGTTCGTGCAGGCCACCCACCTCGACCTGAACCTGGCGGACAACACCGGCGTGGCGCGCGACGCCCGGGTGGTATTCAAGGGGGCGACCATCCTGCCGCTGCCTTACGCCAGCTTTCCCTTGAGCGACGCACGCAAGTCCGGCTGGCTGCCGCCCACGCTCGGCGTGGACAGCCGAAACGGCATTGATCTCTCGGTGCCGTATTACTGGAACATCGCCCCGAATTACGATGCCACGCTCACGCCACGCGTCATCCAGCGCAGGGGGTTCATGGGCAGCGCGGCGCTGCGCTGGCTGCAACCCAGCTATTCCGGTCGCAGCCAGTTCGACTTGCTGCCCTCGGACAGCAGCAGCAACGGCAGTAGCCGCTGGGCGGGCTATGTGCAGCAGAACGGCGGGCTCGGCCACGGCCTGAGCTATGCACTGAACTACCAGCAGGTCTCCGACGGCAACTGGTGGCAGGACTTCGGCGGCGTCAATCCAGTCATCGCCTCCAACCGTACCCTGCCGCAACAGGGCAGCATCACCTGGGGCCTGCCGCTTGGTTATATGCAACTCAGTGTGAATCGTTGGCAGACGTTGCAGAACACTGCCGCGCCCATTGGTGTGCCCTACAGCCAGCAGCCGCAGCTCTACACCCATCTGCAGAGTGCAAATTACAGCGGCCTGAGCTGGCAGTTCGATTCGGCGCTCACCCGCTTCACCAACCCCACGGCGATTTCCGGCGACCGCCTCTATCTCAATCCGCAGATCAGCTATCCGTTCATTCGTCCGGGGGCCTTCATCACGCCCAAGCTGTCGTTCAATTTCGCCCGCTATGTCACTGACACGCCGATGACCGGCGGCGCCACCAGCGCCGATCGTTCGGTGCCCACATTCAGCCTCGACAGCGGCCTGGTGTTCGAGCGCAAGGCCACGCTGTTCAGCCACGCCATCACGCAGACTCTGGAGCCGCGCCTCTACTACGTCTACACCCCATATCGCAACCAGCAGAACCTGCCCAATTTCGACAGTGCAGACCTCGACCTCAACCTGTCGACCATCTACACCGACAACGTGTTCTCGGGCGTCGACCGCATCGCCGACGCCAACAATGTCACCGGCGGCGTCACCACTCGATTGCTCGACTCCCAAAGCGGCATCGAACTCGGGCGCCTGACCCTGGCGCAACGCGTGTTGTTCGCGCCGCAGCGGGTCACGCTCAGCGGTAGTCCCATACCCGCCGGGTTGAACGACACCTTCGCCCTGGCCAGCGCCAACCTGAGCGCACACTGGAGCGCAAACGCCGCGCTGCAATACAACATGCGCCTGCGGCAGACACAGCAAACCGCTTTCGGCGCCCGCTGGTCGCCCGCGCCCTACAAGACCATCAGCACCAGCTACCTGTATCAGACCGCCGCATCCGGCCAGATTCCGCTGCGCTACATCAACACCGCGTGGCAATGGCAACTGTCCCCGCGCTGGTATTCAGTGGGACAGGCGAACTACAGCATCCTGGACAAACGCTTCAATGATGGCCTGCTGGGCGTCGAGTACGACGGCGGCTGCTGGGTCGGGCGGGTGGTGCTGCAGCGCAGTTCGCTCACCCCTGCGACGGCATACACCCGCATCCTGTTCCAGCTCGAACTCGTCGGTTTTTCCCGGCTGGGCAACAATCCGCTGTCGGCACTCAAGCAAAATATCCCCGGCTACCAAATCCTCAAGCAATCCGCCGAGCCACCGAGCCGCTTCTCCAACTATGAATAAGAGCCTTCTATCACGCACCTTGCTGGGCGCCGTTCTGGCGACTCTGGGCGTCTGTGCGCAAGCACAGGGCCTGCGATTGCCTCCTGGTTCGGTGACAGGCTCGGGCCTGACCGCGCCGAACGGCGCATCTCCAGCCACCCAGCCGGTCGCGGCGCCTCCGGAGTTGCCCTCCACCTTCAGCAACGCGCGCTCCGGCGACGGCATTGCCGCCATTGTCGGCAACCAGGTGATTACCGACTACGACCTGCGTCTGCGCACCGAAGCGACTCGCCAGCAGGCGCAGGCTTCAGGTGCCACCCTGCCGCCCGCAGCGCAACTGCGCAGCCAGATCCTGAACCAAATGATCGACGAGCTGGCGCTGACGCAATATGCCGAGCAGATGGGCATGAGCGTCAGTGCCGACACACTCGATCGCGCTGTTGCCCAGGTGGCGCGCAACAACAAGTTGACCGTGGGCGAACTGCGGCAGGCAATTGAACGCGAAGGCATGGGCTGGACGACCTACCGCGATCAGCTCCAGCGCGAAATTCTCATCAGCCGTTTGCGCGAGCGCACCATGGCGCAGCTGCCAACCGTCACCGAAAGCCAGATCGACGAATTCCTCGCCAAGCAGGACGCCGGAGCTGCCAGTCCGCAGGCCCAGTATGAGATTGCCCAGATCTTTCTGCCCGTGGCGCAGGGCGCCAGCGCCGAACAGGTTGCAGCAGTCAAGCAGAAGATGGAGGCCATCGACGCCCAACTCAAGTCGGGCGCCGACTTCGCCCAACTCGCCACCCGCGAGTCGCAGGGCGAAGGTGCCAAGCAGGGCGGTGATCTGGGCATGCGCCCGGCCGATCGCCTGCCCACGCTCTTCATCGACACCGTGCGAAATCTGCAACCCGGCGAGATCAGCCCCATCATCCGCAGTTCTGCCGGATTTCACATCCTCAAGCTGCTGAACGCAAGCGGCACGGGCGCCGCCCCCACCACCGCAATGCAAAGTGACGTGCGCGAAATCGTCTTGCGTGCATCAACAGACGCCGAGCGCGCGCGCGCCAAGGCCGAGCTCGACTCCATTGCGCTGGCCGTGCAAAACGGCAAGGTGAAATTCGGCGAAAAGGCCCGCGAGATCTCCCAGGACCCCACCACGGCGTCGAAGGGGGGCGATCTGGGCTGGATCTTGCCTGGACAGCTCGACCCTGTTCTCGATGCCGCGCTACAGCGCCTCAATCCTGGCGATGTGTCGCCGCCCATTGCGATGGGCAACAAGATTGTGCTGCTGCAACTCGTCGATCGCGCTGTTCGCCCCTTGGCTGGAGCGCAGAAACGCGCACTTGCGCGGGAAGTGTTACAACGCCAGAAGGCTGCACAAGACTTTGACGAACTGGTACGCGACGTGCGCGCCCGCACCTATGTGCATCTGCCCGAGAATGATTGAGAGACGCGGGCTGCAGGAGCCATGAAGCCCGTCCGCGGCAGGCCGCTCACATTGCGCCCTCGCGGTGCGGCGCAGACCTCGCACATTGCCCGCAAGCGTTTCGGACAGCATTTCCTGATTGATCAGCAGATCATTCACGGCATCGTCGATTGCATCAATCCGCAGCCGGGCGAACGGCTGGTGGAAATCGGCCCGGGACTGGGCGCGTTGACTCTGGCGCTGCTGCAGCGCATCCCGCGCCTGACAGCGGTGGAAATCGACCGCGATCTGGCGGCTCGGTGGCGCAAGCAGGCGCCCGATACGGTGGAGCTGATCGAGGCCGATGCGCTGGATTTCGATTTCGCCAGCCTCGGCGCCGATTTGCGTATTGTCGGCAACCTTCCCTACAACATCTCCACGCCGCTGCTCTTTCACCTCATGAACAGCGCGGAGCAGGTACGCGACCAGCACTTCATGCTGCAAAAGGAAGTAATCGACCGCATGGTGGCGACTCCTGGCGGGCGCGACTTCGGGCGTCTTTCGGTCATGCTGCAATGGCGCTACCGTATGGACAACCTGCTCGACGTCCCGCCCGAAGCCTTCGATCCACCGCCCAAGGTCGATTCCGCCGTGGTGCGCATGGTGCCGCTGCCTGCTGCGGACCTGCCGACCATCGACCGCAGTGTGTTGTCTGCGCTGGTGACCGCCGCGTTTTCGCAGCGCCGCAAGCTCTTGCGCCACAGCCTCGGCCCCTGGCTGGACATGCGAGGCTTTGGCGGCCAGTTCGATCTGCAGCGCCGTGCAGAAGAAGTCAGCACGGCAGAATATATTGCGCTGGCACAGTTACTGCCCACGCGGTTGTAAAAAATGGCGCAGGGCCAAATCGCCTTGCGCCATTTTCACGCTATCAAGTCCCCCTCGGAATCGGGCTCGGGCCGAGCCCCCGTGTGGCCTAGAAAAGTTGGGACAGCCCTGCGTTTTCTGGAGAGCCAGTGGATTCAGACCACTAGCTGCGCCCACGCCCCTTCCCAGGGAGTGCAGACCTTGACGGCCTTGACTCTGGTTTCCGGTACTGCTTCACCCCGCATCTCCTCCCGGGCAGGAGTGCGGGTTACAGAAAAGAATAGAAGACCCTGAAGGCAATACCTCGCTCCGCCCAGAAATCGGCGGCATCGCGGAACACGTCGAGCAGGGTCTCGCGCGCCTCTTTATCGAAACGCTGGGTCGCCGGCAACTGCTCGAGCACGACGACAAAACCAGGCTGCGGTCCGCCACCATGCACCACATCAGTCAGGCAGTCGTGCAGGGCGTCGAGGTTCTTGCCGAAATGCTTCGGAAACAGGAAAGAGCGGGCAATTGTCTCCAGAACCTCTTGCTTGGTGGTTGCCTCGGAGAGGTTGGCGTAGAGAAAATGCTGGCCGGTCGTCTCGGCTGCGTCCTGCAGCTGTGCAACGCGGTAAGCCCGGATCGACTGCACGATATTCGGCCGCACTGACTTGAGCAGTACGGCGGGATCGGCATCATTTAGCGATGCGTCGGAAACTGGCATAGTGATCATGGGTGTAGTAACAGACTTCCGGATGGTGCTTGGCCCCACCGCAGACAATGCGGCGCGCCCCCCGGTTATGGGCGCCTGGGGTCAGAACGGTGTATTCGCGATAAAAACCACGATGCTTTGATGGTAAAAGCCGCTCATAGTTTCCAAAAACGACGCCGTCTTTGTCCCCCACGAACGGGCCGCCTTGATAAATGCGCCTCAACATATCGCGCGCCTGCACGGGCAGATCAACAACGGCAACAACAGGAATCGCCCCGGATTCAGACGCCTCTCTTGGCGTTTCGCGGGCCTGCGCCGTGGACAGCACACTGGTCCCGCCAGGAACCAAAAACGGCAAAGTGGCCAGCAGGAGCCCGGTCAGGAGCAGGGAGCGCAGCGTGGAACGAATGCACCGGCGATTCATGCTGCAGCGCGCATTTCCGCGCGATTAAAGGCAGTTGGACGCAAAAGCGTGAAAAATATGAGCAAATTACTGGTGGCGGGTTAAAAGGCCACTTTCTGTCGACTCATATCGGTAAAGACCCGATCGTAGCGAAATCGCCACGAAAAGACAAGGATTCGCCCATTTTTTGGGCAGGCTTTAGGGTCTGCCGACGGGCTTCAGCCACCTACGGCAGCTGAAGCCCGCTTTCTGCTCAAAGATTCGCCTCGGCAACAGTCAGCGCCGTCATGTTGACGATGCGTCGCACCGTACTCGACGCTGTGAGGATGTGCACCGGCTTGGCCGCTCCCAGCAGGATTGGGCCAATCGCGATGTTGTTGCCCGCGGTGGCCTTGAGCAGGTTGTAGGAGATATTGGCTGCGTCCAGGTCGGGGAATACCAGCAGGTTGGCCTCGCCACTCAGGGTCGAATCGGCCATCAGGCTGGCGCGCAACACCGGATCGACCGCGGTATCGCCCTGCATTTCTCCATCGACCTCCAGATCAGGCTCGCGTTCACGCAGCAAAGCCAGTGCTTCGCGCATCTTCACCGCGCTGGGTGCGGGCGACGAACCGAAATTGGAATGCGATAGCAGAGCGACCTTGGGGGCGATGCCAAAGCGGCGCAACTCCTGCGACGCCATGCGGGTGATTTCGGCCACTTCAGCTGCGGTCGGGTCAAAGTTGACGTGGGTATCGGCCAACGCCACTTGCCGCCCCGGAAGAACGAGCACATTCATCGCGGCGTACACATTGGCGCCAGGGCGGCGACCAATGACCTGGTCAATGTAATGCAGGTGAATATGCGTCTGCCCCCAGGTGCCGCAAAGCATGCCATCGGCCTCGCCTTTGTACAGCATCATGGAACTGATGAGGGTGAGGCGGCGGCGCATTTCGATCTTGGCCATCGCCGGGGTCACGCCCTTGCGTCCTGCAAGCTGGTGGTAGGTCTGCCAGAAATCGCGATAGCGCTCGTCGTGATCGGTGTTGACCACATCAAAGTCGCGCCCCTGCTCAAGCCGTAAGCCGAAGCGCTCGATGCGCTGGGCGATGATCGCCGGACGGCCCACCAGAATGGGACGGGCCAGATGCTCGTCCACCACCACGCGTATCGCGCGCAGCACGCGCTCATCTTCACCCTCGGCGTAGACGATGCGTTTTTTCGCCGCTTTCTTGGCGATACTGAACATCGGGCGCATCAGTGCGCCCGACTGATAGACGAACTGCTGCAGGCTGTCGCGGTAAGCGTCCAGATCGGCGATGGGTCGCCGTGCCACGCCACTTTTCGCCGCCGCCTCGGCCACCGCCGGAGCGATTTTGATCATCAGGCGCGGATCGAAGGGCTTGGGAATGAGATAGTCGGGACCGAAGCGCAGCGGCTCGCCCACATAGGTGGCTGCCACCACATCGCTCTGCTCGGCCTGCGCGAGTTCGGCAATGGCGCGCACCGCAGCCACCTCCATCTCGGCGGTGATGGTGGTGGCGCCGCTGTCGAGCGCACCGCGGAAGATGTACGGAAAGCACAGCACGTTGTTGACCTGATTCGGATAGTCCGAGCGCCCGGTGGCGATGATCGCGTCAGGCCGCACCGCGCGCGCCTCTTCCGGCAGTATTTCCGGGGTGGGATTGGCCAGTGCCAGGATGATGGGACGCTCACCCATGCGCTGCGCATATTCTGGCTTGAGTACCCCGCCAGCGGACAAGCCGAGGAACACGTCCGCCCCGTCGATGATCTCGGCCAGGGTGCGTGCCTGGGTTTCTTGCGCAAAGAGGCACTTGTCCTCGTCCATCAATTCGGTGCGTCCGGCGTACACCACGCCGACGATGTCGCTGACCCAGATATTTTTGCGCGGCAATCCCAGATCCACCAGCAGGCTCAGGCAAGCCAGCGCCGCGGCGCCAGCGCCGGAGCACACCAGCTTGACCTGCGTAATGTCCTTGCCGACAACTTTCAGACCATTGAGGATGGCTGCGCCGACGATGATGGCCGTGCCATGCTGGTCGTCATGGAAAACCGGGATGTTCATGCGGGTGCGTAGCTTGCGCTCGACCTCGAAGCACTCAGGCGCCTTGATGTCCTCGAGGTTGATGCCGCCGAACGTCGGCTCCAGCGCGGCGATGATCTCCACCAGCTTGGACGGATCCTTTTCATTGACCTCGATGTCGAACACGTCAATGCCCGCGAACTTCTTGAACAGCACTGCCTTGCCTTCCATCACCGGCTTGGCCGCCAGTGGGCCGATGTCACCCAGCCCCAGCACCGCCGTGCCATTGGTGATGACCGCGACCAGATTGCCGCGCGCGGTATAGCGGAACACATCGTCGGGATGGGCGTGAATTTCCTCGCAGGCCGAGGCCACGCCAGGGGAATAGGCCAACGCCAGATCCCGCTGGTTGGTGAGTTGCTTGGTCGCCATGACGGCGAGCTTGCCCGGGCGGGGAAATTCGTGATATTCAAGCGCCGCCTGGCGCAGCTTGGCCTTGGTGTCTTCTGAACCGGACATGACTGTCTCCTCCTCACGCAGCCGTCGTGAACGTCTCGCATCTTGTCACCGCGCAGGGAAAATGGATTGTAGGTGCCTGCCCCGATGCCGTTGTGCGAACATGCTACGAAAGACATCTTCCCCTCACACCACAGATCCATGACCGCACCGCTCGGCGAATTCGATCTCATCGCCCGCTACTTCACCCGCCCCACGCGCCGCGCCGCTCTGGGCATAGGGGACGACTGCGCTCTGCTGCCCGCGCTGGAAATTGGCGAGCAACTCGCCATTTCCAGCGACATGCTGGTGGAAGGACGGCATTTCCTGCCGGGGGCCGACCCCGAGGCGCTGGGCCACAAGGCGCTGGCGGTCAACCTGTCGGATCTGGCGGCTATGGGCGCGCGGCCCCTCGCCTTCACCCTGGCGCTGGCCTTGCCCGATGCCGACGCAAGCTGGCTGGATGGATTCTCCCGCGGGATGTTCGCACTGGCAGATGCGTACAACATCGAACTGGTCGGCGGCGACACCACCCGCGGTCCGCGCAACATCTGCCTCACCGTGCTCGGCGCCGTGCCGCAGGGGCAGGCGTTATTGCGCAGCGCGGCGCAAGTTGGCGACGACCTCTGGGTGTCGGGCGCAGTTGGCGACGCCCGGCTGGCGCTTGGCCACCGGCTTGCCGAGTGGGAGCTGGATGCAGCCAGTCAGGCCACCACCTTTGCTCGCATGGATCGGCCCACGCCGCGCATTGCGCTGGGCCTGACCTTGCGCGGCGTGGCGCATGCAGCCGTTGACGTTTCCGACGGCCTGCTCGCTGATCTCGGCCACATCCTGCGCCAAAGCGGGGTCGGCGCCACGCTCAACGCCGACGCTTGCCCGTCCAGTCCTGGACTGCGCGCCCAAAACGTGGAGCGGCGCCGACTCTGCCAGCTTGCCGGTGGTGATGATTATGAACTGCTGTTCACCGCGCCCGCTTCTGCTCGGGACGCGGTGCAGGCCGCGGCAACGCGGGCAGGGACACCGGTCACGCGCATTGGCGGCATTGACGCGCAGCCCGGCCTGCGACTGATCGACGTTGGCGGACAGGTGTTGGACAATGCCTATGCAGGCTTTGACCACTTCCGCAGCCCGTGAACCCATGACCGCCTCACCGCCTCTCGCAACAACTCCGCAACGCGCCACCTGGCGCTTCATGTGGCGGCACCCGCTGCATGTGCTCGCGCTGGGCTTTGGCAGCGGCCTGTCGCCCATCGCTCCGGGGACTGCGGGGACCCTGTTTGCCTGGGCCAGTTACGTGCTGCTTTCGCTCTGGATCGTACCGCTGGCCTGGGCCGTGCTCATCGGCGCCGGTGCCGTCATCGGCGTCTGGGCCTGCGGGCACACCTCGCGCGCGCTCGGCCTCGAAGACGCCTCGCCAGTGGTGTGGGACGAGGTCATTGCCTTCTGGCTCATCTTGCTGCTGGTCACCCCGGCGGGCTGGGCGGAGCAACTGGCCGCCTTCCTGCTGTTTCGTGCCTTCGATGCCGGCAAATGGCTGGCCGTGGGCTGGGCCGACCGTCATGTGAAGGGCGGCTTCGGCATCATGCTTGACGACCTGATCGCAGCCGCCTTCACCCTGCTGGTGATGGCGCTGGGCATCCGTCTCTACGCCCTGATCTGAGCCATGTACACCGTAGGCTTCGAGGCGCTTTGCACCGTCGCCGCCGACCTGGGCGCGTCACTGCGCGAACATGGCTGGCGGCTGGCCACGGCCGAATCGTGCACCGGCGGCCTGGTGTCCGCCGCAATCACGAGCGTGGCCGGGTCGAGCGACTGGTTTGATCGCGGCTTCGTTACGTACAGCAATGCCGCGAAAGCCGAGTTGCTTGGAGTCGACGCCGCCCTGTTTTCCAAAGTGGGCGCGGTCAGCGCGGAAGTTGCCAGAGCGATGGCGCTGGGCGCACTGCAGGGGTCCGGGACAGACTTCGCCGTGGCGATCACCGGCATCGCCGGCCCGGGCGGCGGCACACCCGAAAAACCCGTGGGCACAGTGTGGTTCGGCTTGGCCTGGCGCGAGAGTGAAACGCTGCGCAGCGAGGCGCGTCATGCCCTGTTCAAAGGAGAGCGCACCAGCGTGCGTCTGCAAGCGGCGGCGTTTGCGCTGCGCTGGCTCCAGGAGACCGCGCGAGCCGGGTAATCAGCCCTGCGGCGGCACCGTGTCGTGAAAGGACGGGCGCTGCATGAGTTTGTCGTAGAGCTTGGCGAGGTTGGGGTATTGTTGCTGCCAGCCCACTTCGGGGTAGCGAAATACGACATAACCCAGCGCCGCCCCCACGGCAATATCGGCCAGACAGAGGTGATTGCCGCAGCAAAACGGCTTGTCGCCCAAGCCATGCGACATCGCCTTGATGCCCGACTCGACCTTGCTCATCTGCCGCGCAATCCACTCGGGGCTGCGCTGCGCTTCTGTGCGCCCGGGCCACGTCTGCTCCAGCCGGGCGGTTGCCGTGGCGTCCATCACCCCATCGGCCAGCGCCTCCCAGGTGCGGACTTCGGCGCGCTCACGCCCACCTGCGGGAATGAGCTTGCCCACCGGAGTGAGCGTATCGAGATATTCGACGATCACGCGCGAATCAAAAATTGCTTCACCGTCGTCGAGCACCAGGCACGGCACCTTGCCCAGCGGGTTGGATCGCATAATCTGAGTGGTGCTCGCCCAGACGTTCTCTTCTTCCCATTTGGCGTCTATTTTTTTCTCAGCCAGCGTGATGCGCACTTTGCGCACGTAAGGACTGGTCAGGGAGCCGATGAGTTTCATGTTCTGGAGCTGCGATAGATGGGCAAGTCAGTATATCGACGGTCGCTCTACGAGCGTGCGCCCGGGGCTTCCTACAATGCTGGCATGAGCACGAACCCTCCTCCACAACCCGCCGCGCTATCCGTCCTGGATGCGCTCTCGCCTCTGGACGGGCGCTATCACGCCAAGGTCGACTCCCTGCGCGCCCATCTGTCCGAAGCCGGGCTGATGCGCAGTCGCGTGCAGGTCGAAGTGGCCTGGTTCATCGCGCTGTCTGATCTTGGCCTGCCCGAATTCCCTGCGCTGCCGCCATCGGCCCGCGCCGCGCTCCATGCGCTGGTTGCCGGGTTCGGCAGCGCGCAGGCTGCAGAAATCAAGACCATCGAGCGCATCACCAATCACGATGTAAAAGCGGTGGAATACTGGCTCAAGGCGCAGACAGCAGCCATTCCCGACGTCGCTCGACACGCCGAGTTTTTCCACTTCGCCTGCACCTCGGAAGACATCAACAATACCGCGCACGGGCTGATGCTATCGGGCGCGCGCCACGAGGTGGTCATGCCGCTGTTGCAGCGCGTGCTGCGTCGCCTGCTCGACCTCACTGCGGAGCTGGCCGACCAGCCGATGTTGTCGCGGACCCATGGCCAGACCGCCAGCCCGACCACGCTGGGCAAGGAATTCGCCAATGTTGCCCACCGCCTGCAGCGCGCCATGGCCGCAATCGAGGGCGTGCAAGTCACTGCCAAGATGAACGGCGCCGTGGGCAATTACAACGCGCATCTGGCCGCCTATCCCGATGTGGATTGGGAGAAATTTGCGCGCAAGGTGGTCGAATCGCTGGAGCTGACGTTCAATCCCTACACCATCCAGATCGAACCGCACGACGCCATGGCTGAACTGTTCGACGCCGTGGCCCGCGCCAACACCATCCTCACCGATCTCAGCCGCGACATCTGGGGCTATATCTCGTGGGGGTACTTCAAGCAGAAGACCAAGGCTGGCGAAATCGGCTCGTCCACCATGCCGCACAAGGTCAACCCCATCGACTTCGAGAACGCCGAGGGCAACCTCGGTATCGCCAACGCCTTGCTGCGCCACCTGAGCGACAAACTGCCCATCTCGCGTTTCCAGCGCGACCTCACCGATTCCACCGTGCTGCGCAATATGGGGGTGGCACTGGGCCACGGCGTGCTGGCCTGGGACTCTCTGCTGCGTGGCCTCGACAAGCTGCTGGTGCATCCACAACGCCTCGACGACGACCTGGACGCCGCCTGGGAGGTCCTGGCAGAGCCGGTGCAGACCGTAATGCGCCGCCACGGCCTGCCTAGCCCTTATGAGCAGCTCAAGGAACTCACCCGAGGCAAGGCCATCACCGAAGACTCGATGCGCGCCTTCATCTCAGGGTTGAACCTGCCAGAGGACGACAAGCAGCGACTGCTGGCCATGACCCCCGCAAGCTATACAGGTCTGGCTGCCGCACTGGCTAGACGACTGGCCGCCGAACGCTGAAAACAAACGGAACCCGCCATGCTCAAACTCCTGCTGAAATGGTTGCTGTCCGCCTGCGCCCTGCTCGCCGTTGCCTATCTCTATAGCGGAGTGCAAGTGGCGGGATTCGCCGCGGCAATGTGGGCGGCACTGTTCATCGGACTGCTCAATTCGCTGGTGCGCCCGATCCTGTTCATCCTCACGCTGCCCATCACCATCCTCACCCTGGGGCTGTTTTTCTTTGTCCTTAATGCCGCCATGTTTTATGCGGCGTCGGGGGTGATCGGTGGCTTTGCGGTGCGCAGCTTCGGTGCAGCGATCCTTGGCTCCATCCTGTATAGCGTGGCCGGGGTGATCATCGACAGCGCGCTGGAAGGCTTGCAACTGGGCGGCCGCGCATAGCAT
>JBAUTC010000032.1:0-1572 GCA_049582025.1 Thiomonas sp. | reverse complement strand
CGCCACAGAAGTGCTCGCCGCGATGCCGGTGGTGCAGAGCTACGCGCGCGAAGGCGACGAGGCACAGCGCTTTCGCGCCTCCGCCGAAAGCGCGTTCCAGACCGCGGTGCGCCGCAACAGGGTGCGCGCGCTGCTCACCGCATTCATCATCGTGGCCATGTTCGGCGCCCTGATCTACGGTCTGTATCTGGGCACCGTCTCGGTGATGGAGGGCCGCATGAGCGCGGGCACCTTGGGGCAGACGGTGCTGTATATCGGGCTGGTCGCCGGTTCCGCCGCCGCGCTGGCCGAGGTATTCGGCGACCTGCTGCGAGCAGCAGGCGCCACCGAACGGCTGATGGAACTGCTGGCCGAACAGTCGCCGGTGCGCAATCCGGAGCACCCCGTCGCCCTGCCCGCTGCAAGCGGCGGCTCGGCAGTCATGCTCGACCATGTGCGGTTTTTCTATCCCTCTCGCCCCGACAAACCCGCACTGGATGATTTTTCACTCACCATCGCCCCCGGCGAAACCGTGGCGCTGGTGGGACCCAGCGGCGCGGGCAAGACCACGGTACTGCAACTGCTGCTGCGCTTTTACGACGCGCAGCAAGGCAGCATCCGCATTGACGGCGTGGATGTGCAGCAGGCCGATTTCACCTCCCTGCGCCAGCGCGTCGGCCTGGTGCCACAGGACGCGGTGATCTTCTCGGCCAGCGCGGCTGACAACATCCGCTACGGCCAGCCGGACGCGTCGGACGCCGCGGTCCAGGCCGCCGCCCGGGCCGCACAGGCCGACGGTTTCCTGAGTGAACTGCCCAAAGGCGACGCCACCTATCTGGGCGAACGCGGCGTGCGGCTTTCCGGCGGGCAGCGCCAACGCATCAGCATCGCCCGCGCCATTTTGAAAAACGCCCCGCTGCTGCTTCTCGACGAGGCGACCAGCGCGCTCGACGCCGCCAGCGAGCGCGACGTGCAGACCGCCCTCGAACATGCCATGCACAACCGCACAACCCTGGTCATCGCCCACCGCCTGGCCACCGTGCAGCGCGCCGACCGCATCGTGGTGATGGACCAGGGCCGCATCATCGACATCGGCACCCACGCCGAACTCATGGCCCGCGGCGGCCTCTACGCCAGCCTTGCGGCGCTGCAGTTCATGCAATGAGTCTCCTGAAAAAGTCTCTGGTCGTCCCAAATCTTCTGAGGTAATACAAGACAAGCCCGGGTTGATTCGAGCCAGGCCATGAAGGTCTTCGCACTGGAACCAGATGGGCACGCCATCTGGCAAAACGATAGTATCCCTGACCAGTTCGTGCACTTCTGTTCTTTTCATGCCCTTCATTTCCACCCCTTACGAAGACCTGATGCGTCACGTCTTCACCCACGGTCAGGACAAGGCCGACCGCACTGGCACCGGTACGCGCAGCGTGTTCGGTCACCAGATGCGCTTTGACCTGTCCGCCGGTTTTCCGCTCATCACCACCAAGCGGGTGCATTTCAAGAGCATCGCGTACGAGCTGCTGTGGTTCCTGCGCGGCGAGTCGAATGTTCGCTGGCTGCAGGAGCGCGGCGTAAGCATCTGGGACGAATGGG
>JBAUTC010000031.1:0-8112 GCA_049582025.1 Thiomonas sp. | reverse complement strand
AACCCTGATTCGTATCCGCCTGATCGTCTGAAGAGTTCGCTTCATCGCGGCATTCAGTTCGCACCCGCCATCGCAGCGCATCAGGATCATGAACTCTTCGCCGCCAAATCTGTAGACCGTGTCGGTCTCCCGAAATGCCGATCTAAGCGCTCTGGCGAACGCCCCGAGCCGCGACGAGTGATGGTTGCCATGCTGTGAACTCCAAAAGAAGTGGAGTTCGAGTAGCGAGCGTGCGCGGAGAACCGATTGTTTACAGCCGCGTGCGCCGATGGCTTAGCGCTGCCGAATTGGCGCAGAGGTGGCGCAGCTTCCAAATTTCAACGTTGCAATACTTACAGGTGGTTTGTAAGTTATTGATTTTTCGATGTAATTTGGTGCCGACTATCCGAATCGAACGGATGACCTACCGCTTACAAGGCGGTTGCTCTACCAGCTGAGCTAAGTCGGCGCAGGCGTTGACGACGCCAGGCTACGCGAAGTTGGTGCTATTTCACGCGGGTCAGATGCGCTCCACTTGGACGCGGAGCATTGGGCGGCGGATCGGACGGCGAGTTGTCCTCATCTGCAGCCTTGGATTCTACCGGGCGCAGGTGCGGCGGCTTGCTCGGCGTCGGCTGCTCGCTCTGGTCGTCGGCGACGGGAGCATTGTTGGCGTCGCCGATGGGCGCGTCGTCGTGACCGGAATCCACGGGGAAGGCCATGCCCTGGCTGTTCTCGCGGGCATAGATGGCAGTGACTTGACCAATAGGAACGAGGATGTCTCGGGCGACACCGCCAAAGCGGGCTCTGAAACGGATGTCGTCGTTGCCGATGTTGAGTGCGCTGGTGGCGTCGAAGCTAATGTTGAGCACAATTTCGCCGCTTTTCACGAACTCCATCGGGACGCGTGCGCCGGCCCCCACCTGCACCGTGAGGTAAGGTGTCAAGCCGTTATCCGTGCACCACTCGTACAGGGCGCGGATCAGGTACGGCTTGGTGGAACCGATGTCTTGCGTCTTGCTGTCCATCTGAACTGTCAAAACCTCACTTGCGCATGATCTTTTCGGACGGCGTAAGTGCCTCGATGTAGGCGGGGCGCTGGAAAATGCGCTCGGCGTACTTCGCCAGCGGCACGGCTGACTTGGGCAGGTCGATGCCGTAATGATCAAGGCGCCACAACAGCGGGGCTATGGCCACGTCGAGCATCGAGAAATCTTCGCCCAGCATGTATTTGTTCTTCAGGAACACCGGGGCGAGCTGGGTCAGGCGGTCGCGGATGGCGGAGCGGGCCTTTTCCAATGCCTTTTCGTTGGACTTGGTGGCGCGAGATTCCAGCGTTGTGACGTGGACGAACAGTTCCTTTTCGAAGTTGAACAGGAACAGACGGACACGCGCCCGGGCGACGGGGTCACCGGGCATGAGCTGCGGGTGCGGGAAGCGCTCGTCGATGTACTCGTTGATGATGTTGGATTCGTACAGGATGAGATCGCGCTCGACCAGGATGGGCACCTGGCCGTAGGGGTTCATGACGCTGACGTCTTCTGGTTTGTTGAACAGGTCAACGTCACGGATTTCAAAATCCATGCCTTTTTCGAATAGCACGAAGCGGCAACGCTGCGAGAACGGGCAGGTCGTGCCGGAATAGAGCACCATCATGAATGCAGACTCCTGAAAGACAGAACCGGGTGGCAGAGCCACCCAGGCGATTCGGTTTGGGCGGGTAGCCCGGGATGGGGCTACTGCCAAGTATTACGTCACATCTTTCCAGTATTCGGATTTCAGTTTCCAGGTGATAAAGCTGAACAATCCCAGGAAGATGAGCACGATGACGCCAAGGCGCTTGCGGAACAGTTGGTCGGGCTCGGCCATCCACTGCATGTAGGCGACAAGGTCGGCAACTGTCGAATCATACTCGGTTGTCGATTCCGCCCCTTTCGTGAGCTGGTTGTAGCCGACAAAGGTCTTGAGCTGGACCGCCGGGTCGGCGGGATCGGGAGCGACCCTGAAATTGGCTGCGCGCTCGCCCTGCAGCGTCCACAGGGGGTTGGGCATGCCCACTCCCGGGAAGACCAGATTGTTCCAACCGGTCGGGCGGGTGTCGTCGCGGTAGAAAGTACGCAGATAGGTGTAGAGATAGTCTGTGCCGCTGCCGCGGTGCGACGCCAGCGCCTTTGTGATGATGGACAGGTCCGGGGGATCGACGCCAAACCACTTTTTCGCCTGCTCGGCGGTCATGGCCACGCGCATGGTGTCGCCGATCTTGGTGTCGCCGAACATCAGGTTGTGCTGAATCTGATCGTCGCTCATGCCGATGTCACGCAGGCTCTCGTACCGCATGTATTTGGCGGAATGACAGCCCAGACAGTAGTTGACGAACAGGCGCGCCCCATTCTGCAGCGCCAAGACGTTGTTGACACGATAGGGGGCATGATCAAGCGGAATGCCCTGCTCTTCCGAGGCGGCTTTGACCGTGCCGTGCAGCATCAGCCCGAGCAGCAACCCCAGGCACAGTCGGTGCAGGAAGGATGTCATGGTTGCGTGCATCAGTGGGCCTTGAAGGTCAGGCGTTTCGGGACGGCTTTGAAGTCACCCAGGCGACTCCACCAAGGCATCAGGAAGAAGAAGCCAAAATAGAGCAGTGTGCACGTCAGCGCCACGGCATATGCCACGGGCGATGGCGGCTGGATGCCGAAGTAGCCCAGCACCACGAAATTGATCGCGAACAGGGTGTAGACGGCGCGGTGCCAGGTCGGGCGGTAGCGAATGGACTTGACCGGGGATTTGTCCAACCAGGGCAGGAAGAAGAAGATGATGACCGCGCCGCCCATGCTGAGCACGCCCCAGAACTTGGCGTCCACCGTGGCCAGCGCCCAGAACAGCAGGCCGCCACACACGGCAAACAGCACGGCACGCGCCGGATTCCGGCGTTGTCGCCATAGAGCGAACAGGGTTGCCGCGCCAACCACGCCCATCCAGATATGCACGGTGTTGCTGGTGGTGGCGCGAAGAATGGAGTAGAACGGCGTGAAGTACCAGACGGGCGCAATATGCGGCGGGGTTTTCAGCGGGTTTGCGGGGATGAAGTTGTTGTGTTCGAGGAAGTAGCCGCCGAATTGCGGAGCGAAAAACACCACCGCACAGAAGATCGTCAGGAACACCGACAGGCCGAACAGGTCATGCACGGTGTAGTAAGGATGAAAGGCCACGCCATCACGCGGGATGCCGTGGCCATCCTTGTTGTCCTTGATTTCCACGCCGTCCGGGTTGTTCGAACCCACTTGGTGCAGGGCGATGATGTGGGTGCCCACCAGGCCGACGAGCAGCAGCGGAATGGCGATCACATGGAAGGCGAAGAAGCGGTTGAGCGTCACGTCGCTCACCACGTAGTCGCCGCGAATCCACACCGCCAGATCAGGCCCGATGAACGGAATGGCCGAAAACAGATTGACGATGACTTGTGCGCCCCAGAATGACATCTGCCCCCAAGGCAGCAGGTAGCCGAAGAAGGCCTCGCCCATGAGACAAAGGAAGATCAGGCAGCCGAAGATCCAGATCAACTCGCGCGGCGTGCGGTAGGAGCCATAGATCAGTCCGCGGAACATGTGCAGGTACACCACGATGAAAAACGCCGAGGCGCCCGTGGAGTGGATATAGCGGATCAACCAGCCCCAGTTCACGTCGCGCATGATGTACTCGACCGAGCCGAAGGCCAGCGCCGCGTCGGGCTTGTAGTTCATCACCAGGAAGATGCCGCTGATGATCTGGATGGCCAGCACCACGATGGACAGCGAACCGAAGTAGTACCAGAAGTTCAGGTTCTTCGGCGCGTAATACTCGGTCAGATGCGCGCTCCACAGCGCGGAGAACGGGAAACGCTTGTCAATCCAGCCACGCAAGCCGCCGTGTTCGGGCGCGGCATGCGCTCCATGCAGCGATTGGTCTGCCATTGCGATGTCTCCAGTCTGTCTTGTGGGGAGGGTGCTGCGGTGCGTCACGCCTGCTCGTGCTCACCGATGCGCAGCTTGGCGTCAGTGACATACATATATGGCGGCACAACCAGGTTGTCTGGTGCCGGCATATTCTTGAATACCCGCCCGGCAAGGTCGAAGATCGAGCCGTGACAGGGGCAGAGGAAACCGCCATCCCAGTCGGAAGGCAGCGACGGTTGCGGCCCCGGAGTGAAGCGGTCTACCGGCGAGCAGCCCAGGTGGGTGCAGATGCCGACGACCACGAGGTATTCCTTCTTGATCGAGCGCCACTGGGTTTGCGCCCAGACGGGGGTGGGAAAGCCGGTGCGCTTGGAATCGGGATCTGCGACCAAAGACTGGGTGTCGCTGAGCGACTCCAGCATGGCAGGTGTACGGCGCAGAATCCAGACCGGCTGCCCACGCCAGAGCACCGTCATTTTCTCGCCGGGGCGCAAGGTGCCGATGTCCACATCCACTGGACCACCTTCGGCGCGCGCCTTGGCCGACGGAGCCAGCGAGTCGACAAAGGGAACCGCCGCACCCCCTGCTGCCACACAACCGGCACAGCTTGTTGCAATCAACCATGTGCGACGTTTTGAATCCATGTCGGAACTCCGCGAAAGATGGCGCATTGTTCCCTGCTCTGCCCCGTTTGGACATTAGGAAAACCATCTATAAGCACTCACTGATTTAGGCGTTTGTCGTTGACAAAAGTCAATTCGATGCGTGCTGCAACGCAACAATATGAAACCAACGACGCGCCCTGCCCTATCTTGCTTAGGAGTGATTTCAGCTCTCGCGTTCCGTTCTAGGTGGGCGAACCCGTGTCATCGCACCTCTGCGCAGACGGCAGTCGCAGCCCTGCGATGGACAGCGGGCGGCGCAGGGCCATGCGTTTGGCGTAATGCCCATCCATGCGCTCCAGCACGTCAGAGAGAAACCGTACGGCTTCGGTAATGTGCGGCCCTTTGTTGAGCATCGCGCATTCGGCGCGGATGCTCATGGCGGCATCGGTGACCTCGGGGCGCGAAGGCAGGCCGCTGCGCGCCATGGTGTCGAGAATCTGCGTGGCCCAGATCACCGGGAGATGGGCGGCTTCACACAGCCAGAGAATTTCCTCCTGCGCTTCGGACAGGCGCTCGAACCCCAGTTCCACCGCCAGATCGCCGCGCGCCACCATCACGCCGACCTTGGGATGCGCCAGCGCTTCCAGCAGGATTGCCGGCAGCTGGGCAAATGCCTGGCGGTTCTCGATCTTGAGCACGATGCCAACATCGCCGCGTCCGTGTGCTGCAAGCTGCTCACGCAGCACGGCCACATCCCGCGGGCTGCGCAGAAAAGACAGTGCCACCAGATCGACATGCGCAACCATTGCCGCCAGATCAGCGCGGTCCTTGTCGGTGAGCGCCGGTGTATCGAACCTGGTGTCGGGAAAGTTGATGCCTTTTTCCGCCCTGAGCTTGCTGCCGTCTGGCGCAGCGTGGGTGATGCGCAGGCGCATGATGTCCGCTGCGCAGGTTTCGATGACGGCGCCGATGCGCCCGTCATCCAGCCACACGGACTGCCCCGCGTTTGCAGAGGTGAACGCAGAAGCCAGGGTGCAGTGCACTTGCGGTGGGTCGGTGAACTCGCCCAGGTCATTGCGCACACCGGGGTGGCCGGGACGGTCTTCGCGCAGAAGCAGCAGCGGATCGCCTTCGAACAGCCGCAGTTCGCCCGGAACGTCGGCAATGCCCCGGAACACACCCGCACAGAGTTTGGTGTCGCCATCCCGCAAGGCAAACTCCATCCCGTCTTCAAGGTAGGCGGAGCGCTCGAAAGCGAAAAGGAGCAAGTCGCCCTGACGGGAAGACAGACTGCCCTTCCGCGCACGTTTGCGGGTATCGCTCAGATGCAGGCACACGGAACGCGGGATGGGTGCAGACAGGGCGGGATGCATGTCGCCCGCCAGCACGATGGCCTGTCCCCCGGTGGATTGCGGCGCGGGGCCCGCGCCGAACCACAGTCCAAGCAGTGCGGGCGCCACCGTCTGCCCGCGCAGATTGCGCCGGGGCCGCAGGTGCAAAACCCGCCCCTGCGGCAACACACTGCCGGTGCGGGACTTCGGACCGGCCAGATCGATCTGCACCAGCGGGGCGCGTCCCTGCAGGTCATGGGTGGAGCGCGCCAGCGCGGCCATGCGCTGCCAGACCGTCGCATCGTCGTGCGCACAATTGATGCGCACCAGATCCATGCCGGCGTCAACCAGATCGCGCAAGCCTTCAGCGTCCTCCGCGGTCTCGGTTGCCAGGGTCACCATGATGCGGACATCGCGCTTCGGCCGGGGCGGGCTGAGCAGCGCGGCGGCGTTGTCCTGCAGAAGCTGGGCGCCTTCTGTATACGTGCAGCAAGTCGCCGCAGGACGCGCATGGAGCGTGCGGCACATGTCTTCCAGCCTTGCGGCTACGGCATCCAGCGCAGCGAGCACATGGGTTTCCAGGCTGCCGAGAGAGGACAGGCCGAGCCGCGCCAGTTGCAGTTGCAACTGCCGCAGATCCACCTGACGCACCGCGAGGTAATGCAGCAGATTGCGTGCACTGGCCTGCCGTGCGGCAGGAAGCGCGGCGATCTGCGCCGCATGCGCCTGCTCCTGTGCCAACGCGGCGTCGCGCAGCCGGGTGACAGCATCAAGCAGGGCGCCGGGAGACAGCAAGGCGGACGTGGCAGACATGCGGCGTTGATACCACGCCAAGATGTCTGGGCCGTGTCAGTCCGAAATCAGCCCGTGATCGGCAACGGTCCCGCGATGACCGGCATCGCCGCGGTCAAGAAGGCGCCCGAGCCGTTCGCGCTAGCCAAGACCTGATGCGTCGTAGCGGAGCGCCCGTTCTGCCGGCGGAGCCCACCGACACTCAGAACTGTTCGTCGTCGCGCAGATAGCGCCACTGGCCTTGCGGCAGCGCGCCCAGGCGCACATTGCCCATGCGCACACGCTTGAGACCAGTCACCCGCAGGCCGACGAGTTCGCACATGCGGCGGATCTGGCGTTTCTTGCCTTCGCGCAGCACGACGCGCAACTGCTGCGGGTTGATCCACTCCACCTGCGCCGGGCGCAAGGGCTGATCGTCCAGCCTCAGTCCGTGTCGCAGCAGGGCGAGCTTGCTCTCGGGGAAGGCGGCTTGCACGTCTTCTTCGCCCGCGTTGCGGGCGGGCGCATCGGCCAGACTCACGCGCACCAGATATTCCTTCTCGACATCCCCATGTTCGCCGATGAGCTGGCGGGCGATGCGACCATCCTGCGTGAGCACCAGCAGGCCGGTGGAGTCGATGTCCAGCCGCCCCGCCACCGCCAGATGGCGCAGGTGGGCGGGCAAAAACTGCCGGGGCGCTTCGCAGTCTTCCCAGCGGGTCTCGGCCTTGATGAGCGCGATGGCCGGGGTATAGCCATGCTCGGCCTGCGCGCTGACGTAGCCCACCGGCTTGTGCAGCAGGATGGTGACCTGCGCAGCTTGCTGGTGTTGCGCCACCTTGCGTATTGTGATGCGCGATGCCGGCAGGTTGCCCGCGACCTTCGTGCCGAGCACCGCCGGTGTGCCGTCGATCAGCACCCAGCCCTGTTCAATCCAGGCATCGGCTTCGCGCCGCGAGGCGAGGCCCAGTTCCGACATGCGTTTGGACAGGCGCACGCTGCCATCGGGATTGCCTTCGGGCGCTGGCGCCGAAACGGTCCTGGCGGGCGCGTCGCGCCTTGTCGTGTTGTCCGCGCGCAGCGGACGTCCGGGCCAGGCAGAGGGGGGGCGTGGTTTCATCGCAGATCGGAAGTGGAAGGATGCGGAGCCGGACGGCGCAGGCTGGCGGCCAGGCCGTTTGCCAGGGCACGCAGCGGCAGTTGCGAGACAACCAGTCCGCTGAACACCAGCGTGCAGCCGAAGAGCGCACGCGCATCGAGCGCCTGATGCAGCACCAGCCAGGCGGCGAGCGCAGCGAATACGCCTTCCATGCTGAAGATCACCGCAGCATGAGCAGGAATGGCATCGCGCTGCGCCACAACCTGCAAGGTATAGGCCACTCCGACGGAGAGCACACCGCCATACACAATGGTCCAGGCTCCACGCCAGAGGGCGTCAAGGCTGATGCTTTCCATCAGCACCCCCGCGCCCAGGCACAGCAGGCCGCAGACGACAAA
>JBAUTC010000030.1:0-31823 GCA_049582025.1 Thiomonas sp. | reverse complement strand
CTGATGGCCGTGCCTATCTGCGCGTGACGTCGAATAGCCCGATCAACGAACCTTTTCTGGATTTGCTGATTCGCGCCCAATGGGCTAATGGCCAACTGAGCCGCGACTACACGCTGTTGCTCGATCCACCCAACTTTCAGCCCGCTCGGAGCACGACTCAGGTTCCTGTGCAGACTGCGGCCCCTGCGCCCAGAGCGCCTGCATCGCCATCTGTAGCCGTACCGCCGGCCATGCCGACAGCGCCCGCGCTGCAGATGCCGTCGACTCCCGTGGCGAAGCAAAAGCAGCCCAGCAAGGCTGCGGCGGCGCAAGGTCAGTATGTCGTGAAACCTGGTGACACCTTGAGCAAAATTGCCCACGCGTCAGGTGTGCAGTCGGTGTCGCTCGACCAGATGCTGACCGCAATTTATCGCGCCAACCAGTCTGCATTCATCGACGGAAACATCAACCTGGTGAAGACGGGCGCGGTGCTGCAGATGCCCGCTGCCGAGCAGGCGCAGGGTATTTCGCAACCGGAAGCGCGGCGTTTTGTCATCGCCCAGAGCGTGAGTTTCAACGCCTATCGTCGCCGACTCGCGGAAATGGGTGGACAGGCCAAGCCGCAAGCAAAGCAATCCCAACGCGAGGCGACGGGCAAAGTGCAGGCTCAGGTGAAAGAGCCCGCGTCAACCGGAGCCGAGGCCGAAAGCAAGCTCAAACTCAGCAAGGCCGAGGTCGCCACCAAAGGCGCGGCGCAGAAGATCGCAGATCAGAAGCAACAAGCGCTGGACGAAGAAAAGATCAAGCAGTTGCAGAAGAATGTCGAAGAACTGAGCGCCCTGTCCAAGCAGGCACAAACCGTTGCCACGGCAACACCCCAGGCGGCAGCTCCGACGGCCGCTGCGGTGGCGAACAAGGCGGCGGCCGCGGTCACAGTCCCTGTCGAGTCGCCAGTTCCGGCATCGGCGGTCAAGGCTGAAAAAGCGCCAAGCGTAGCGGTGGCCTCTGCAGCTGCCACTGTCGCCGCGTCCGCGCCGAAATCGGCATCCGCCCCCCAGGCTGCCTCAGCGCCCGCTTCTGCTCCTGCTGCCAAACCTGCACCGCCCAAAGTGGCCAAGCCTGCGCCGGTCGAGCAGGAAAGTTTTTTCAGCAGCCTGCTTTCCAACCCCTTGTTGGTGCCTGCAGGCGGTGGTCTGGTTATCCTGCTGCTGTTGCTTGCTTGGCTGGCGCAGCGCAAAAAGTCCTCCAAGTCGCAGCGCGACATCTCGGTGTTCGACAGCCGCATGAGCGTGGCGGACAGCTTTTTTGGCGGCACAGGGGGGGAGCGCGTGGATACGCGGAATGGCGCGATGAGTTCCACATTTTCTTCCAGCCAACTCGACACCAATGACGTTGATCCGGTTGCCGAAGCGGACGTGTATCTCGCTTATGGACGTGATCTGCAGGCAGAGGAAATTCTCAAGGAAGCCGTCAAAGCCAATCCGGATCGGCTGGCTGCACGCCTCAAGTTGCTCGAAATCTATGCGAAGCGCAAGGACTCGCGTTCATTCGAAGTCGGTGCTGCAGAGCTGTTTGCGCTGACTCAGGGCGTCGGCGAGGACTGGAAGCGGGCACAGGATCTGGGCCGCAGTCTCGATCCGGTCAATCCGCTTTATCACAACACGGTACTACCCAGCACATTGGGCGCTCCATCAACCATGCCGCAGACGGAATTCCCGGTTGCCACTCCCACCGCACTTGCCGCGTTGACGCCGCAGACACTGCCGAGTACCGAGATGCTCTCGGGGGTGGATACCGCTGCCGCCAAACCGGCGATGCCCGAGCATCTCGACCTGGATTTGAGCCTGCCCGCAGGTGAGGCGGCTGCGCCGGCTAGAGTGGCGAAGTCACCTGACTCGCTACCCGCGACCGAATTGCCTGAAATCGATGCGCCGGTCGCATCTGTCGCCGCCAAGCCGCAAACTGGCAAGGCGGAAGCGGGCGACTTCCTCCTGTCTGGCGGGCTTGATTTCAATATGCCCTCCGACTTTGGTGCTCCTGCTTCGACGCTGGCCGCTGCCGATGTCGGCAAGACGTCCGCCCCTGCTGCGCAGGACAACGGCATGGAGTTCGATCTCAGCAGCATTTCCCTGCATGACGCGGAGCCGAATGCACCGGTCGAACTGCACGGCGAGTTGCCGAAGCTCGAGCCGCAGTT
Organism: Thiomonas sp.; assembly: GCA_049582025.1. Classification (GTDB taxonomy): domain Bacteria; phylum Pseudomonadota; class Gammaproteobacteria; order Burkholderiales; family Burkholderiaceae_C; genus Thiomonas. The sequence continues at coordinate 29,647 of JBAUTC010000030.1, read as the reverse complement.
CGGCGAGTCCAGGCCGTCGCTGGACTTGCGTCTTGAACTTGCCGCCGAGAGCCTGGCGATCGGCGACACGGAATCTGCGCGCAATCTGTTGGGTGAAGTGATCGCTGAAGGCGACCCGCAACTCAAGGCGCGTGCGCAGGACATGCTGGACAAGATTGGCAGCTGAGTCGCCTTTCACTGAGGCCGGGCACCGCGTGGTGCTTGGCCTGCGTTACAGCGGAACGCCGTATTGCGGCTGGCAAAGCCAGCCCTCAGCCTGCGGAGTACAGGATCGTCTGGAACGTGCCTTGTCCCAATTTCTTGGCCGCACCACGCGCACGGTCTGCGCCGGGCGAACGGATGCAGGTGTGCATGCAGCGGGGCAGGTCGTCCATCTCGATACGCCATTGCAGCGCGCAACCTCTTCCTGGGTGCGCGGACTCAACGCGTTTTTGCCCCATGACATCGCGGTGCAATGGGCATGCGCGGTTGCGTCCCCGAAGTTTGATGCACGGCGCAGCGCGTATCGGCGTCACTATCGCTATGTGCTGCGCAATCATCCGGTGCGGCCCGCGCTGGAGCATGCCCGCGTCGGCTGGACGCATCGACCGCTGAAGATGGAACATCTGCAAGAGGCTGCTCGACTGCTGCTCGGCGAGCATGATTTCAGCGCCTTCCGCTCCAGCGAATGTCAAGCCTCAAGCCCAGTCAAAACCCTGCATGCGGTCGACATTGCGCGGCAGGGAGACTATGTCGTGTTCGACCTGTGCGCCAACGCGTTCTTGCACCATATGGTGCGCAATATCGTCGGCAGTCTGCTGGCGGTGGGCAATGGGTCCAAGCCGATGTCCTGGCTGGCCGATGTGCTTGGCAGCCGAGACCGCCGCCTGGCAGCGCCCACCTTCATGCCGGACGGGTTGTATTTTCTCGGTCCCGATTACCCGGCAGAATTCGAGCTTCCCGAACCGCCACGCCAGATCGGCTTGCTGATCTGATGCCCGATGTCTGAAACCGCCACTCAGGCGCACGCGCGCCACCGTACCCGTATCAAGATTTGCGGCATCACGCGCGTGGAAGACGGGCTTGCCGCGGCACACTGTGGGGCCGACGCCATCGGCCTGGTGTTTTTTCCATCCAGCCCGCGACATGTGGAGCTTGCCCAGGCGCAAGAGATTGCCCGCAGCCTTCCGGCCTTTGTGTCGGTTGTCCCCTTGTTCGTGAATGCCGCGCCGCAACTTGTGCGAGAGGTGATCGATCAGGTGCGCCCGGCACTGCTGCAATTTCATGGGGACGAATCGGTGGCCGAGTGTGAACGCTACAGCCATCCGTACATCCGCGCCGCCCGCATGCGCGACGGGCTGAATTTGTTAGACTTCGCGCATCAATTTTCCACATCCCAAGCCCTCGTTCTGGATGCATTCGTGCCCGGATACGGTGGCGGTGGCGAGGTCTTCGATTGGTCACGCATTCCCGAAAACGTCGCGCTTCCCCTCGTTTTGTCTGGTGGGTTGCATGCTGCAAATGTGACGCATGCCATCAGGCAGGTGCGTCCCTGGGGCGTTGACGTCAGTACCGGCGTCGAGACGTCCAAGGGCATCAAGAGCGCGCAGCGCATCGCGGAATTCATCGCCGCAGTCCGCGCCGCAGACCTGTAAAAGCCTCCGTGGCGTTTCTTTCGCCCGGCGTTTGACGAGATCACCACCATGTTTGACTATCCCTATCCCGACGCCAGCGGCCATTTCGGCCCCTATGGCGGCAGCTTTATTGCCGAAACCCTGAGCCATGCCCTGGAAGAACTCCAGACGGCCTATGACCATTACAAAAACGATCCCAAGTTTCTGGAGGAATTCCGCTACGAACTCAAGCACTTCGTCGGGCGTCCTAGTCCCATCTATCACGCGGCGCGCCTGAGCGACAAACTCGGCGGTGCGCGCATTTACCTCAAGCGCGAAGACCTCAACCATACCGGCGCCCACAAGATCAACAACACCATCGGTCAGGCAATGCTGGCCCGCCGCATGGGCAAGCCCCGCGTCATCGCCGAAACCGGCGCCGGCCAGCATGGCGTGGCCACGGCCACCATTGCCGCGCGTTATGGCATGGAGTGCGTGGTGTACATGGGCTCGGAAGACGTGAAGCGCCAGTCGCCTAACGTCTATCGCATGAATCTGCTGGGCGCTCGCGTGGTACCGGTGGAAAGCGGTTCCAAGACTCTGAAGGACGCGCTCAATGAAGCTCTGCGTGACTGGGTCACGCACGTGGAAGACACCTTCTACATCATTGGTACCGTGGCCGGGCCGCACCCCTATCCGCAGATGGTGCGCGATTTCCAGCGGGTGATTGGCGATGAATGCCTGGAGCAGATGCCTGAGATGACGGGCCGTCAGCCGGATGCCGTGATCGCGGCGGTAGGCGGGGGCAGCAATGCCATGGGTATCTTCTACCCCTATATTCCGCACGAAGCCGTGCGTCTGATCGGTGTCGAAGCGGCTGGCCACGGGCTGGATACCGGCAAGCATGCGGCGTCGCTATCTGCCGGCACGCCCGGTGTGCTGCACGGCAACCGTACCTATCTGCTGCAGGATGCCAACGGACAGATCATGGAAACCCATTCCATCTCCGCCGGTCTCGACTATCCCGGTGTCGGCCCCGAACACGCCTGGCTGAGAGACCTCGGGCGGGCCGAATATGTCGGCATCACCGATATCGAGGCGCTGGCAGCGTTCCACGAACTATGTCGCACCGAGGGCATCATCCCGGCGTTGGAATCCAGTCATGCCCTGGCCCACGCCATCAAACTTGCCCCACAGTTGCGCCCCGACCAGACCATTCTGGTGAATCTTTCCGGGCGCGGTGACAAGGACATCAACACCATTGCTGAACGCGAAGGCGTGACTTTCGACACCCTGCTCGCCCGCCAGCCTGGAGCCTCGGCATGAACCGCATCGATCAACGCTTCGCCCAGCTTCGCACCCAGGGCCGCAAGGCGCTCATTCCCTATATTGCCGCTGGCGATCCGTCGCCAGCGGTCACTGTCGAGGTGATGCATGCGCTGGTACAGGGCGGGGCTGACGTGATCGAACTTGGCGTGCCGTTTTCCGATCCGATGGCCGACGGTCCGACCATCCAACGTGCCACCGAGCGCGCCATCGCGAATGGCGTCGGCCTGCCACAAGTGCTCGACTTCGTGCGCAGTTTCCGCCGGGCGGACGCCGTCACGCCCATCGTGCTGATGGGCTACGCCAATCCGGTGGAGCATTTCGGCGTGGAGGCCTTCGTCGTTGCGGCCAAGGAGGCGGGAGTCGATGGCGTGCTCATCGTCGACTATCCCCCCCAGGAAAGCGAGGCCTTTGCTGCCGCGCTCAAGGCGGTGGACATCGCTCCCATTTTCCTGCTTGCGCCCACCAGCACCGAGGCCCGCATGGCGGCGGTCGGCCGCATCGCCAGCGGTTATGTGTATTACGTCTCGCTCAAGGGCGTGACCGGCGCGGGCCATCTGGACACCTCCGCAGTCGCCGCCATGCTGCCGCGCATCCGCGCCCACGTGCAGGTGCCCGTGGGAGTAGGATTCGGGATCCGGGACGCGAAGACCGCTCGCGCCATAGGCGCCTTGGCTGATGCCGTGGTCATCGGCTCGCGCCTGATCGAGTTGATGGAAGCGCAACCCGCCGGGGAGGCCGCCAAGGTGGCGCGCACCTTTATTCAAGACATACGCCAGGCGCTGGACGCCTGAGGAGAGACGGACATGAGTTGGCTTGAAAAAATCCTTCCCCCTAAGATTCAACAGACCAGCCCCCAGGATCGCCGCCAAGTGCCCGAAGGGCTATGGCTCAAGTGCCCATCCTGCGAGACTGTGCTGTACAAGTCGGATCTTGAACTCAACCAGAACGTCTGTCCGAAGTGCAGTCATCACATGCGCATCGGGGCGCGTGCACGGCTCGACGCCCTGCTTGACGCCGAAGGCCGCTATGAAATCGGTCAGGAAGTGCTGCCGATCGACCCGCTTAAATTCAAGGACAGCCGCAAATACCCGGATCGTCTGAAGGAGGCGCTGGAAAACACGCAGGAGACCGACGCCCTCATCGTCATGGGTGGGGCGATCCAGACCCTACCCGTGGTGGCGGCCTGCTTCGAATTCGAGTTCATGGGCGGCTCGATGGGGTCGGTGGTGGGCGAACGTTTCGTGCGCGGGGTGCAGGCTGCCATCGAGCAGAAGGTGCCGTTCATCTGTTTCACCGCCACGGGCGGTGCGCGCATGCAGGAAGGTTTGCTCAGCCTGATGCAGATGGCCAAGACCAACGCATCGCTGACGCGCCTGTCTGCAGCCGGGCTGCCTTTTATCAGCGTGCTGACCGATCCGACCATGGGTGGGGTGTCTGCCAGCTTCGCCTTCATTGGCGATGTGGTGCTGGCCGAGCCCAAGGCGCTAATCGGTTTCGCCGGCCCGCGGGTGATCGAAAACACCGTGCGCGAAAAGCTGCCTGAAGGTTTCCAGCGTGCCGAATTTCTACTGCGAAAAGGTGCGGTCGACCGCATCGTCGATCGCCGTGAGCTGCGCGCGGAAATCGCGCAAATGTTGGCCATGCTGCTGCGTCAGCCCGCCGAAGCCATCGCCTCTTAATTTCTCCATTTTTCGCACATCGCCCGCTTTGCAGCGGGCGATGTGCTTGCTGCATGACCCCAACACCTCACACCCTGGACGGCTGGCTGGCCCATGCCGAGAACCTGCACGCTCGCGCCATCGATATGGGACTGGAGCGTGTCCAAGCGGTGCGCGTGGCCATGGGGCTGCAGTTTGCTTGTCCAGTCGTCACCGTGGCTGGCACTAACGGCAAGGGTTCGACCTGCGTGATGCTCGAATCCATCCTGCTGGCGGCCGGATATCGGGTGGGCGTGTACTCCTCGCCGCATCTGGTGCATTTCGAGGAACGCTGCCGTCTTGGCGGAAAGCAGGTGGACGCGCAGGATCTCCTGCCGCAATTCGCCGCTGTTGAGCGAGCACGCCATGCGGCGTCCGACGGGGCGGGGGCGGTGAGTCTGAGCTACTTCGAATTCACCACCTTGGCGATCCTCTCGTTGCTGGCGGCGCAGCCCCTTGACGTTGTCATTCTCGAAGTCGGTCTGGGCGGGCGACTCGATGCCGTGAACGTCATCGACACCGATTGCGCCATCATCACCAGTATCGATTTTGACCACATGGATTTTCTCGGTTCCGACCGCGAGTCCATCGGACGAGAAAAGGCGGGCATCCTGCGTGCAGGCAAGCCTGCCATCGTCAGCGATCCGCAGGCGCCGCAGTCGGTGAGCGACCAGGCACAGGCCATCGGTGCTGATCTATGGGTTGCCGGGCGCGATTTTCATTACACCCATTTGCCGCAACAGTGGGCTTGGCAGGGGCGCAAGCAGCGGCGGCACAGCTTGGCGTTTCCGGCGCTGCGCGGGGCGAATCAGTTGCTCAATGCGAGCGGCGTGCTCGCCGCGCTGGAAGCCTTGCATACCGTGTTGCCCGTGGCGGCACAGGCAGTGCGCGAGGGATTTGCGCGGGCGGAGCTTCCTGGTCGCTTTCAGGTGCTCGCGGGACAGCCGACTCTGGTGCTGGATGTCGGACACAACCCCCACGCCATCGCCGTGCTGGCGGAAAACCTCGACAGCATGGGCTACTTTCCGGTTACCCACGCGGTATTCGGCGCCATGGCAGACAAGGACATCCCGGGCATGTTGCGCCGCATGGTGCCGCTTGTCGACGTCTGGCATCTGTGCGATCTGCCGACGCCGCGCGCCGCGCGGGCACAGGAAATCGCTGCCCATCTGCTCGCCCTCCAATCCACGGCCCGCATCAAGTTGCACGGCAACTCGATGGAGGCACTGCGGGCGGCCGCGGCAGAAGTGGATCTGGCCGATAGAATCGTGGTGTTCGGCTCCTTCTACACGGTGGGCGGTGTGATGCAGGAGGGGCTGCCCCGTCTTCACGGCAAGCATCTGGATTCCTCCCCGCAATGACTTTCGGCGCTCCACGTAACTCCGCCCGTCGCTCCAGCCGGGGTGACACTTCTGACACGCAAAGCCAGGACACCCTGCGTGCACGCGCACGCAGGCGCTTGATTGGCGCGGTGGCGCTGGTGCTGCTCGGGGTCATCGTGTTCCCGCTGGTGTTCGATTCGACACCGAAGCCAGTGCCGTCGAATATTGCGCTGGATATTCCATCGCAAACCAAAACGCCAGGCTTGGCCGTTCCGGCATCCGCGCCGATGCTGGCTGCGGCTTCCGGTGTCGCGGTACCTTCTGGCGAACGTGCTGCGGTGGTGCGGACCGCAAGCGAGGCGACAAAGCTGCCAAAACCCACGCCGACGCCGCCCGAAGTGGCTGCCCCGGCACTTCCCGCTCCGAGTGCGGTGACCAAGCCAGAGGCCGCTGCCCCTGCTGCGCCCAAGCCGGGCGTAGCTCCCGAAGCGCCAAGCGCTGTTGCGAAGCCGGGTCCTGCGCCGAAGCCACAACCCACACCCCAGCAAGCCAAGGAACTGACGAGTGCGCGCCACGCCTTGGCTGCGCTCGAGGGCAAATCGCCCGATCAGATTTCCGTGGCGCAGGCTGAGGCTGCGTTGGCTCACAAAAAGCAGGCGGCGCAGGAAGACGCTGCCCCCTCCAAGGCGCGTTACGTGGTCCAGGCTGGCGCGTTTGCCGACGCGCACGCCGCGCAAACCGTGCGGGCCAAGATCGAAAAGGCTGGATTCAAGACCTATACCCAGGTGGTCGACACGCCCCAGGGCAAACGCGTACGGGTGCGCATCGGCCCCTATGCGTCACGCGACGACGCCGAGCGGGCGCTGCGCAAACTGCGGGCGCTCGGGCTGAGCGGTGCGGTGTTGACGTTGTGAGTCCGCTGGATTGGTTCCTGCTCGTCGTGGTCGGCCTGAGCGTGCTGATCAGTCTGTTGCGCGGAGCGGTATATGAAATTGTCACTTTGCTGGGCTGGATCGGCGGTGTCTGGTTCGCCGCGCATTTCGCTCCCAGCCTCGGTGCAAGGTATTTGCAGGCGATCGACAATGCCGACTTGCGTCTGCTGGTCGCTTATGCCATGTGCTTCATCGTCATGGTGCTGGGCGCTGGAATTCTCGCGTCGGTATTGCGTTTGCTGCTGCGGGCGACGGGCTTGGGCATCTTCGACCGGAGCATGGGCGCGCTGATCGGTCTGGTCAAGGGCGTGGCGCTGTCGGTGTTGCTGGTGGCGCTGGCGGCGCAGACCGCGCTGGCGCAGAGCTCCATGTGGAAAACCGCCGTGCTTATCCCGCCGGCGCAAACCTTGTTGTTGGTGATCCGCCCCTGGTTGCCAGCTGCTGCTGTGAACCATCTGCCGCAGCGCTGAAATTCTCGATTCCTCTTCCGTTTCCTGAAAGACCACTCCCATGTGCGGCATCGTCGGTGTCATCTCCCAGCAACCCGTGAATCAGCTGTTGTACGACGCGCTGCTGCTGTTGCAGCACCGTGGTCAGGACGCGGCAGGCATCGTGACCGGCTCGGGCTCCAAGCTCTACATGCACAAGGCGCGCGGCATGGTGCGCGACGTGTTCCGCACGCGCAATATGCGCTCGCTGCCCGGCAATTACGGAATCGGCCAAGTGCGCTACCCCACTGCGGGGAATGCCGAGAGCGAGGAAGAGGCACAGCCCTTTTACGTGAATGCGCCCTTCGGCCTGGTGCTGGCGCATAACGGCAATCTGATCAATGCCGTGGCGCTCAAGCGCGAGCTGTTTACAGTGGATCATCGTCACATCAACACTGAATCGGACACCGAGGTGCTGATCAATGTGCTGGCGCATGAATTGGAGCGCCGCACCCATGGGCTGCCGTTGTCTGTGGCGGATATTTTTGCGGCGGTGCGCGCCGTGCATCAGCGCTTGCGCGGTTCTTACGCCGTGGTGGCGCTGATTGCGGGGCACGGGCTGCTGGCGTTTCGCGACCCCTTTGGCATTCGGCCTTTGTGCTTCGGCGAAGCGGCGGAAACCGGCGAAATCATGGTGGCGAGTGAATCGGTGGCGCTTGAAGGGGCGGGTTATAAGCTCACCCGTGATCTTGCGCCGGGTGAAGCGATTTTCGTCGATTTGCAAGGGCGTTTGCATAGCGAGCAGTGCACCGAAACGTCGCAGCTCAATCCCTGTATTTTCGAGTACGTCTATCTCGCCCGCCCGGACTCGGTGCTCGATGGCGTGTCGGTGTATCGCGCCCGTCTGCGCATGGGCGAAACCCTGGCGCAAAGGGTGATCTCGGTGCTGCCGCCGAGTGAAATCGACGTGGTCATCCCCATTCCTGAATCCAGTCGGCCCTCGGCCATGCAGTTGGCGCACAAGCTCGGCCGTCCCTACCGCGAAGGCTTTGTCAAAAACCGCTATGTGGGCCGCACCTTCATCATGCCGGGCCAGGCGGTGCGCAAGAAATCGGTGCGGCAAAAACTCAATGCCATCGGCCAGGAATTTGCGGGACGCAATGTGCTGCTGGTGGACGACTCGATCGTGCGCGGCACCACGTCCCGCGAAATCGTGCAGATGGCGCGCGAAGCGGGTGCGCGCAAGGTTTATCTGGCCTCCGCGGCACCGCCGGTGCGCTACCCCAACATCTACGGCATCGACATGCCCACAGCGTCCGAACTGGTTGCGCACAACCGCAGTGTGGAGGAGATTCGCCAGATCATCGGCGCGGACGTGCTGGTGTACCAGGATCTCGATGCCATGAAGCGGGTGATCCGCGAGGTCAATCCGGCCATCGCCGAGTTCGAGGCCTCGTGTTTCGACGGCTGCTATATCGCCGGAACCTTGCCACCAAACGAAGGCAACAATCGCGCGGGAGACGGCGTCGAGCCCAATACGGGCCGCCTCAGTCTGCAAGGTGCCGAAGATCAGGGTCAGGCGACATGACTGCCAAAGACAACACCAACAAGACCAGACCGCCGCCGGGTCTGGACACGCTGGCCGTCCGCGAAGCGCTGCCCCGCACACAATACGGCGAAAACAGCGAGGCCCTGTTCCTGACAAGCAGCTTCGTCCACCCGGATGCGGCCACAGCCGCCGCGCGTTTCGCCGGCGAGCAGGACGGGTTTCTTTACTCACGCTTTTCCAACCCGACGGTTTCCAGCTACGAGCTGCGACTGGCCGCGCTCGAAGGCGCGGAAGGCTGTATCGCCACCGGAAGCGGCATGGCGGCCATCCTGCTCTTGGCCATGGCCACGCTCAAGGCGGGCGACCATGTGATCTGCTCCCAGGGCGTGTTCGGCTCGACCATCAATCTGTTTGGCCGCGAGCTGGCGCGCTTTGGCGTGGAAACCACTTTTGTGTCGCAGACCGATGTGGCGCAGTGGGCTGCCGCATTGCGCCCCAATACGCGCATGCTGTTTGCCGAGACCCCGTCCAACCCGCTGACTGAGGTCTGCGACATCACGGCACTGGCCGACTTGGCGCACGGCGCAAGTGCGGAACTGGTCGTGGACAATTGTTTCTGCTCGCCCGCGCTGCAGCGCCCCATTGAATTCGGCGCCGACTGGGTCATCCACTCCGGCACCAAATACCTTGATGGCCAGGGGCGGGTGATCGCAGGTGCGGTGTGCGGTCGCGCCGCGCCGATTCGCGACAAACTGCTGCCGGTGCAGCGCACCGTTGGCATGTCGCTCTCGCCCTTCAATGCCTGGGTGGTGCTCAAGGGCATGGAGACTCTGGGTGTGCGCATGGCGGCGCATAGCGCAGCGGCGCTGGAGATGGCGCAATGGCTGCAGACGCAGCCTGCGGTGGATCGCGTGTTCTATCCCGGATTGGCCTCGCATCCGCAGCATGCACTGGCGATGCGTCAGCAGAAATCGGGCGGCGCCGTGCTGTCTTTCGAGCTGAAGGCGGCCGATGCCGAGCAGGCCCGTGCACGCGCTTTTCGTGTCATCGACCAGACTCGTATCTGTTCCATTACCGCCAATCTGGGCGATACCAAGACCACCATCACCCACCCAGCCACCACCACGCATGGCCGCCTGCGCGAAGAGCAGCGGCAGGCTGCCGGTATCGGCCAGGGGCTGATTCGCCTCGCGGTTGGCCTGGAAGACTTGGCTGACCTCAGGCGCGATCTGGCGCGAGGTCTGGAGACTTTGGCGTGATGGATTTATTCAATTGATGATCAGCTAAGGCTAAGGCCTGACGAGTTTCTCTTATGTCCACCAGTGCTCACCGCGTTCGCACCCGCTTTGCTCCCAGCCCGACCGGATTCATCCATCTGGGCAACATCCGATCCGCTCTGTATCCGTGGGCGTTCGCGCGGCATCACGGCGGGGATTTCATCCTGCGCATCGAAGACACCGATACCGAGCGCTCGTCTGAAGAAGCAGTGCAGGTCATTCTGCAGGCGATGGACTGGCTGGGCCTGGACTATGACGAAGGTCCGTTCTACCAAATGCAGCGCATGCCGCGTTACCGCGAGGTGCTCGACGAATTGCGGCAATCCGGCATGGTGTACCCGTGCTATATGTCCACCGCCGAACTCGATGCGCTGCGCGAGCGCCAGCTGGCCGCCAAGCAGAAGCCGCGTTATGACGGCACCTGGCGGCCCGAACCAGGGAAGACCTTGCCCCCCATCCCCGAAGGCGTGCAGCCCGTCTGGCGATTCAGGACACCGACCACGGGCGTCGTTGCCTGGCACGACTTCGTCAAAGGTCACATTGAGATCCGTAACGACGAACTCGACGACCTCGTGGTGGCGCGCCCTGATGGCACGCCGACCTACAATTTCTGCGTCGTGATCGACGATATGGATATGGCGATTACCGACGTGATCCGCGGTGACGACCACGTCAACAACACGCCGCGCCAGTTGCACATTTTCCAGGCGCTGGGGGCCAAGCCGCCGCGCTACGCCCATCTGCCCACGGTGCTCAATGACCAGGGCGAGAAGCTGTCCAAGCGCAACGGCGCCAAGAGTGTGCTGCAATACCGTGACGAAGGCTATCTGCCGGATGCGGTGGTCAACTATCTGGCTCGGCTGGGTTGGTCGCACGGTGACGCAGAGATTTTTTCGCGGGAGCAGTTTCTGGAATGGTTCGATCTCGACCATCTTGGCAGCTCGCCTGCGCAGTTCGACGAGGCGAAGCTGCGCTGGGTCAACGCGCATTACATCAAGCACGCCCCGGCTGAAGAGTTGGCCGCGCTGGTGCGCCCCCTCTTGAACAAGGAGGGTGTTGCTGCCGATACGCCTGACCTGTCCGCCGTTTGCGGACTGTTGCACGACCGCGCCCAAACCGTTCCCGAACTGGCACAGCAGACCTTGCTGTTCTATCGGCCGACTGTCCCGGACGCCATGGCGCTGGAGCGTCATCTCGGCGCGCAGGGGAAAGCAGCTGTGGCGGATTTGCGCGCGCATCTTGCCGCGTTGCAAGACTGGTCGCGCGAAGCAATTGGTGCCACGCTCAAGGCTGTGCTCAAGCAGCACGGACTGAAAATGCCCCAGCTCGCGATGCCGGTGCGCCTCATGGTGACCGGGCGTGAACAGACGCCTGCCGTCGACGCCGTGCTGGCGCTGCTTGGCCGCGAAACCGTGCTCCAGCGTCTTGACGCGCATATGGGTTGAGCGTACGCGCTTGGAGTTTTCCTCAAATGAAGTGGGCGCTGGAGCTTACTTCCGGTTATAATTGTTTGGTGTTTAACGGGGCAATTTTTCTGTTGCATGTGGTATGCGGCAGACAGTGTTGTCCCACAGTTCCATCAGAGGGGTAAACGTGGCAAAAGCGACGACCACAGGCAAAACCAACGGTGTTGAACTCGAAGAGTCAAACTCCTCCTCCACAACAAAATCTGCAGATCCTTGGGATTTGATGATGCAAAACGCTGAGGAAGTGGCTTCCACATTCCGCAAGCGTCCTCAAGTGAAAGTGTCCTCGCCTTGGCGCGAGGGGTTTGGCAGGCCGCTCTCACAGCGTTCTCGCGAAATCTACGAACACATCACTGCAAACAAGACCCGTCTGAAGCAGAAGTAGACGTAAATGTTCTGCAAAAAGCGCCTGCAAGATGAACTTGCAGGCGCTTTTTGCATTTTGCAGCGACCGAAACAGAGTCAAAGCTGTCGCGAAGCCGATCCACCCTGACTGGCCTCGCGTGCCAAGGCCATCGCGCATTCCCGCACCAAGCCTGGACCACGGTAGATCAAGCCGGTATAAAGCTGCACCAGGTTCGCGCCGGCCTGCAGTTTCTCCACTGCGTCAGCCCCGCTCAGAATGCCACCCACGCCGATGATCGGAAAGGTGCGCCCCAAGCGCTGGCGCAGACGGGCGATCACCCGGGTGGACGCTGCGCGCACTGGCGCGCCGCTCAGACCGCCCGCCTCTTCCGCATGCGTCAGCCCGGCAACGGCATCGCGCGAAATCGTGGTGTTGGTGGCGATGACGCCATCCAGTCCGTGCGCCAGCAATTGGTCAGCAATGCCGTCGATATCGGCGTCATCCAGATCGGGTGCGATTTTTAGCAGCATCGGCACGCGGCGGCCATCCAGTTCGTTTAACCGCTCGCGCTCCGCACACAAGCCGTCGAGCAGGGCATGCAAGGCAGTGTCGCCCTGTAATTGCCGCAGATTACGGGTGTTGGGCGACGAGATATTGATGCTGACATAGTCTGCATGGGCATACACTCCCTGTAGTCCTAGACGGTAGTCGTCTAGTGCCTGTTCGACCGGTGTGCTGGCGTTCTTGCCAATGTTCAGCCCGATCGGAACGGTGCGATGGCTGCGGCGCACATTGCGCAAAAACGCATCGAGCCCTTCGTTATTGAATCCCATGCGGTTGATCAGCGCCTGCGCTTGCGGCAGGCGGAACATGCGCGGGGTGGGATTGCCGGGCTGTGCGCGTGGTGTGACCGTTCCCACCTCGACGAAGCCGAAGCCCATTGCGGCAAGTGCGTCGATGGCCTCGCCGTTCTTGTCCAATCCAGCGGCCAGGCCCACGCGATTGGCGAAGCGCAGGCCGAACAACTCCACTGGATCATGCACCGGGGCGTGGGCATAGAGAATTGACAGCCCGGCGGAATGCGCCAGGCGAATGCCACTCAGCGCGAGGTGATGCGCCCATTCTGGATTGAGGCGGAACAAAATCGGGCGAATCAGCGGGTAGGACAGGGGCATGGGGCAGGCGCGGGGCCGCAATGTGCGTGTGCACGCGGCGATAATGAAGTCTGACATTTTTCGTGAAGAGCCGAGATGACGCAAGACGAACTCAAACAGCAGGTTGCCGCAGCCGCCCTGACCCATGTGCCGCGTGGCGAAATCATTGGCGTGGGCACGGGTTCCACTGTGAACTTTTTTATCGACGCACTGGCCGGCATCAAGGACCAGATCAAGGGCGCGGTGTCGAGTTCCGAGCGCTCTACCGAGCGCATGCGCGCGCATGGCATCACTGTCTTCGACCTCAACGACGTGAGCGAACTTTCGGTCTATGTGGATGGGGCCGATGAAATTGATGCGTCCGGAGCCATGATCAAAGGCGGCGGTGGTGCCTTGACCCGCGAAAAGATCATTGCCGAAGCTGCAGAGCGCTTTATCTGCATCGTTGACCAGAGCAAGCTGGTGCCGCTGCTCGGCAAGTTTCCGCTACCGGTGGAGGTTGTGCCGATGGCCCGTGAACTGGTGGCGCGCCGGTTGCGGGCGATGGGCGGCGATCCGCGTGAACGCTCGGGCTACATCACCGATAACGGCAACCTGATTCTCGATGTGCATGGCTTGCAGATCAGCCAGCCGCGTGAGTTTGAGACGCGCGTCAACCAGTTCCCCGGGGTAGTGACTGTCGGCTTGTTCGCCCTGCGCGGTGCAGATATTGCCCTGGTTGGCACTGCAACTGGCGTGGAACGGCACGATTTTCGCTGACTGCGCGGTTCCCGGATGCCGCTAAAACTGAAAGCCCTTCGGAGCGTTGGGATTGGGTGGTGGCAAGACAGACGGCGCCGATGGGGTGCTCGCCCCATTCGCCGTCGATTCTTTCCTGGATGCAGGCGGAGGAGGAACCAGTGCAGCGGGTTCGGGGCGTACGTAAGTGCGCGGCAATTCGTTGGTCTTGGGGTAGCCGGCTGCGTCGAGGGCGATGTCCCAGTTGTTGGAACTGAAGCCCGCAGGCAGTTTGGTGGTGCCGATGCTCAGCAGCGGCAGATGATCACTTCCGCCGGACTGCACCTTGTACGCTTTGATGTCGGCATTGGTCGTGATGGTCTTTTCCGCAAAGGGGACACCGCGTTGCTGCAGGTATTCGCGCGCGGCGTTGCAGGCATCGCACTGCGGCGCGGTGTAAAGCGTGACCGGATATTTGCGTGCCGCCTCGCGTAGCGCGCTTGGAAAACCCTCAAAACTGTTCTGTGTGGCGCTGCCGCCGACAGAGACCGACTGCACGCTCTTTCCCTGTCCGGTGCTGGGCGGGACATCACTGAAGGTGACGGTGCCGTCCGGACCGACGGTTTTGTAGATCGCCCAAGCGGGTGAAGCCGCCCACAGGCCGAGCCCGAGAGCGGCGGAAAACAGAATGGCGGAGCGGTTCGGTCGTTTCATCTTGGTTGTGCATCGGTTGGGAGCCCAATTGCAAGTGTGCCACGACTCTGCGGGTGCAGGTTCGGGAGCGCGGTGTTTTTGCCACAAGCGCGCTGATCCGTTACGCGGCTGGTGCGGTCATGCCCCCGTGTCGAAGCAGGGCATCGATGCGTGGCTCGCGGCCACGGAAGGCCTTGAACGCGTCGATGGCGTCGCGGCTGCCCCCCACGGCAAGGATGGTCTGCTGGTAGCTCTGGCCTACGGATGGGCTGAGCGGGCCTTCCTCCTCGAATCTTTCGTAGGCATCGGCCGACAGGACTTCCGCCCATTTGTAGCTGTAATAGCCCGCGGCATAACCTCCCGCGAATATGTGCGAGAAGCTGCACACAAAGCGGTTGAACGGCGGCGGCTGGAGGACGGCGATTTCCTTGCGGTTGTTCTCCACCAAGGCTTCAATCGCCTCCGCGGTGAAGGAGCGCAGATCGTGGTGCAGACGCATATCGAGCAGGGAGAACTCGACCTGCCGCAAGGTCTGCATGCCTGACTGGAAATTCTTGGCGGCAAGCATCTTGTCGAACAGGGCGCGCGGCATGGGCTGTCCGGTGTCCACATGCTTGGTGAGAAAGCGCAGTACTTCCCATTCCCAGCAGAAGTTTTCCATCAGCTGGCTGGGCAGTTCCACCGCGTCCCATTCGACACCGGAAATGCCCGAGACGGCAATGTCGTCGACTTGGGTGAGCATGTGGTGCAGACCGTGGCCGAATTCGTGGAACAGGGTCTCCACGTCATCATGGCTGAGCAGCGCGGGTTTGCCGCCCACGGGGGACGGGAAGTTGCAGGTGAGAGTCGCCACCGGGGTTTGCAACGCGCCGTCCGCATGCAGCCAGCGCGAGCGCACATGATCCATCCACGCACCGGAACGCTTGCCTTCGCGGGCGTAGAGGTCGATGTAGAACTGGCCGACGGTCTGTCCGCTGGCGTTCTCGATGCGGTAGAGCTCTGCATCGGCGTGCCAGGCGTGAATGTCCCCTTCTACCTTGCGCAGGCTGACGCCGAACAGTGTTTCGATCACGCGGAACAACCCCGCGATGACCGTAGGCAGGGTGAAGTATTGCCGCACTTCCTGTTCGGACAGCGCGTAGTGTGACTGCCGCAGTTTTTCAGACGCCCAGGAAATGTCCCACGCTTCGAGTTGCGTCATGCCCAACTGCTCGCGGGCAAAGGCGCGCAGGGTGTCGAGGTCGCGTTGGGCAAAAGGGCGGGCGCGTGCGGCCAGATCGCGCAGGAAGTGCATGACCTGTTCCGGCGTGTCGGCCATCTTGGGTACGAGCGACACTTCGGCGTAATTGGCATAGCCAAGCAGGCGCGCCTCTTCGTCGCGCAGAGCCAGGATGTCAGTCATCACCGCAGAGTTGTCGAACTGGGCGTCGCCCAGTTCGCTGGATCGGGTGACGTAGGCGCGGTACAGCCGTTCGCGCAGCGGGCGGTGCTCTCCATGCTGCAGAACCGGCATGTAGGACGGGTAGTGCAGGGTGAACTTATAGCCTTCGCGGCCATCGCGTTGCGCCGCTTCATGTGCCGCTTGCAAGGCGTCTGGCGGGATGCCTGCGATCTCGTCCTCCCCCACATATTCGGCATGAGCCGCGGTGGCGTCGAGCACATGCTCGGAGAAAGTCTGGCTGAGTGTGGCCAGGCGCTCCTGAATCTCGGCGTAGCGGGTGCGCGCCTCGCCTTCCAGCAGCGCGCCGCTCAGGCGGAAGTCGCGAAGTGCGTGGTCGATGATGCGTTGGCGGGTGGGACTGAGCCGGGGAAAGTCGGGGCCGTCGTGCAGCGCCCTGTACTGGCGTAGCAGGCCTTCGTTTTGCCCCAGTTGCGTCCAGAATTCGGTGACGCGCGGCAGCATGGCGTTATAGGCGGCACGCAGTTCCGGCGTGTCGGCCACAGCGTTGAGGTGGCCGACCACACCCCAGGCGCGGCCCAGTTGCTCGGTGGTGCGTTCCAGCGGCTCGATCACGGCATTCCATGTGGCTGGAGTCTCGGCCGCGGTGATGCGCTCCAGGGTTTGTTCTGCCGCTTTGATGAGGGTGTCGAGTGCAGGCTCGATGTGCTCAGGTTTGACGGCGGCGTAATCGGGCAGGTCGTGGAAGTCGCAGAGGGGGTTGTCGGCAGGCGAGGCGGTGGTCATGGTGCGCAGAGAAAATCCGGATGGCGGGTTTGCTGGATTATTGGTCGCCGTGCATTCGTTCGCACGACTCCAGGGTATTGACCAGCAGCATGGCAATGGTCATGGGGCCCACACCCCCGGGCACCGGGGTGATCCAGCCGGCCACCTCACTCACTCCCGCAAAGTCCACGTCGCCGCAGAGCTTGCCTTGGGCGTTGCGATTCATGCCGACGTCGATCACCACAGCGCCGGGCTTGACCATGTCGGCGGTGATCAGATTCTCGCGGCCGACGGCGGCGACCAGGATGTCGGCTTGGCGGCAGACAGCTCCAAGGTCTGCCGTGCCGCTGTGCGCAATGGTGACCGTCGCATTGGCCGCCAGCAGCATCAGCGCCATCGGCTTGCCGACAATGTTGGAGCGCCCAACTACCACGGCTGACTTGCCGCGTAGATCGCGCAGACCGATGGATTCGAGCATCTTCATGCAGCCGTAGGGGGTGCAGGGCTTGAAGCCGGGTTGGCCGACCATCAACGCTCCCGCGCTGACGACGTGAAAGCCGTCCACGTCCTTGGCGGGGGATATGGCTTCGATCACCTTGTGCGCGTCGATGTGTTTGGGCAGGGGAAGTTGCACCAGAATGCCGTGAATCGCAGGGTCCGTGTTGAGTGCCGCAACGCGCCCCAGCAGGCTGGCTTCGCTCAGATCTGCCGGGTATTGTTCGAGCACCGAGTGGATGCCGGTCTGCTCGCACGCCTTGATCTTGTTGCGCACATAGACCTGGCTGGCGGGGCTGTCGCCCACCAGAATGACAGCGAGGCCGGGCTGATGTCCGGCTGCGGTGCAGGCCTGGGTGCGCTGTGCAACTTCCAGTCGGATTTGGGCGGAGAGGGCGAGACCGTCGATGCGTTGAGCTGTCATGATGGGACCTGCAGGGTGAAAACACACACGCCCGCATGGGCGGGCGTGGATCTGGGGAAATGTTCGAAGCTATTTGGGCGCGCCGAGGGCAATCTTTAGCAAGTCGGCCACGGTGCTGACGCTCAGCTTTTCCATGATATTGGCGCGGTGGGCTTCGACCGTTTTGATGCTAATGTTGAGGTCGTCGGCAATCTGCTTGTTCAGCCGCCCGGCGACGATGCGCTCAAGTACCTGCGATTCGCGTGCGGTCAGCCGCCCGAGCAGCGCGCCGCGGCTGGCTTCGGCCTGCTGCTGATCGGCGTCGAGGCGGGCCTTCTGCAGCATGCGATCGACCAGATCGCGCAGCACGACTTCGTTGAAGGGCTTCTCGATGAAATCGATCGCGCCCTTTTTCATGGTGTCGACCGCCATCGGCACGTCGCCGTGGCCGGTGATGAACACCAGCGGCATGGTGCAGCCGCGGCGCAGAAGTTCGTCCTGCAGTTCAAGGCCGTTCATACCGGGCATGCGCACGTCGATGATGAGGCAGGCGACTTCGCGCGGATCGAATCGCGTCAGGAAGCCCTCGGCGGACTCAAAGCAGCGCACACGGTAGTCGTTGCCTTCGAGCAGCCATTGCAGCGAATCACGCACGGCTTCGTCGTCATCCACCACGTACACGGTACCTTTGTTTGCTGTTTTCATGCGCTTGGGGTCGTTTCAGAAACGGGAGGGAAGAAAGTCGGGGTGCGCGGGA
This sequence comes from Thiomonas sp., assembly GCA_049582025.1. Classification (GTDB taxonomy): domain Bacteria; phylum Pseudomonadota; class Gammaproteobacteria; order Burkholderiales; family Burkholderiaceae_C; genus Thiomonas. The sequence goes on along the minus strand of JBAUTC010000030.1, from coordinate 11,326 downwards.
TCGCTGGGCGGCGCGGGTGGCTGCGGACGCGCCTTGGGGACGCCGAGCGGCAGCGTGAAGATGAAAACGCAGCCCGCGATCTGATTCTGATTGTAGTAATTCTCTGCCCACAGACGGCCCTGGTGATACTCGATGATGGAGCGGCAGATGTTCAGGCCGATACCCAGGCCTTCGACCTTGGTGGTGTAGAAGGCCTCGAACAGGCGCTCCATGACGGCGTCGTCAATGCCGGTGCCGTGATCCTTGACGGAGAAGGTCACGCGCTCGGCATCTGCCATGATCTTGAGTTCGATGCTGCGCAGATTGCCTTGCCGCCCGGCTTTGTCGACCGACTCCGCCGCATTGCGCAGCAGGTTGAGCAGCACCTGCTCGACCAGGATGGGGTCGGCGTACAGGGTGGGAATGCCGGGGGCGACAAAGTTGAGCAGGCGCACATTGCGCCTTGTGAGCTCGATGTCGGCGAGTTCGAGGGTGTTGCGCACAATGTCCTGCACGCGGCACGACACGCGGGCGGGTTCGCTCTTTTTTACGAAATCGCGCACGCGCTTGATGACCCCGCCGGCGCGCTGTGCCTGGCGCCCGGTCTTCTCCAGAGCGTCGATCAATTCGTGCTGCGCCATGCCGTGCGTCTTGACCCGGGCGATCATGCCCGAGGTGTAGTTGCTGATGGCGGTGAGCGGCTGATTGAGTTCGTGCGCGAGAGAGGAGGCCATTTCGCCCATGGTGATCAGGCGGCTGGTGATCTGCGCCTTTTCTTCCTGCTTGCGCGCGGTTTCCTCTGCGCGCTTGCGCGGGGTGATGTCGGTGGCGATGAGCAGCTGCGCTACGCGACCATCGACCCACTGCATATAGCGCTGGCGCACGTCGAACCAGCGGTCGAGCGCTTCCACATGGGTTTCGTGTGTATTGGAATGTCCATCGAGGATTTCGTCGGCCGGCAGTCCGGCGAAGGAGTCCACCGTATCAGCATGATCGTCCTCGGCGACCGAAGTGATCTGTCCGCCATTGAGCATGAGGTGGCCATGTACCGAGGCGCCAAACCACTGGCGATAGAGCTTGTTGGCGAACAGCGGTTCTTCGGTGCCGAGCGAGATGACCGACACCGCAGCGTCCAGCCCTTCGAGCACGGCGACGAAGCGCTCGTGCGAGGCCGCAAGTTCCTGGCGGATGCGGGTGGGTTCGGTAATGTCGGTGACCGACATGATCCAGCCGGTCTGCCTTTCGCGGACGTCAATCAGCGGCGAGACGTACACCCGGGCGTCGAACTCGCTGCCGTTCTTACGCCGGATTTTGAGCGCGAAGCCGGAGGGCGGGGCCAGACCGTCCAGGCTCTGCTGGATGGCCAGTGCCATTTCCGCGCCCTGTTGCGCTGGCCAGTAGGGGTAGGGCGGGCTGCTTCCGATGAGGTCGCTCTCCTCAAATCCGGTCATGCGACAGAATGACAGATTGACGTACTGGATGCGCCCCTGCATGTCCACCGCCTGCATTCCGGTGGACAGCGAGTTTTCAATGGCGCGACGGAAGGCTGTCTCGCGGGTGAGCGCCTCTTGTGCGCTCAGGCGCTGGCGAAGCTGGTTCCAGCTCGTCAGCAGGGTCCACAAAGTGAGGGCGGAAAGCAGGAACACGCTCCAATACAGGCCCTTGGTCGTCCAACTCGGGCTGCTGCGATAGCTGCTGACCTGCAGCACGAGCCCGGGCTCGAACGGCGGCAACGGTGCGCGGTATTGCAGCGCCTTGTCGCGGATGGACTGACTGGATGCACTGACCAGCAGCGTGTTGCTGGGCCCAAGCAGCGACACGGCGTATCTCGCGCTCAGATCCTCAGGCACCGAATTGCGCAAAATGCCATCGACCGAATACACCAGTCCGACCACGCCGGTCAGCTCGTCGTTGCGCATGACGGGAGTGGCGGTTTCCAGCAGCCAGCCGTTCTCTGCACTCTTGAACGGTGTGGAATAGGCGGTGCGCTGGTTGATCAGCGCTTGCTGCACAAGTTGCTGGCCGTTGGCACGCTTGAGCGTGTTGCCCACCAGTGCCGCGATCTGCTCGGTGGCGAGTGTGGGATTGCCCATCTTGAACACGATGGTGCCGTCGGTGTGGGCGTAATACACCAGAAAGATTTGCGGATAGCGTCGCAGCAGGCGCAGTGCCTGCACGTCAAACGGGCCGGATCGGTCGTCGTGCAGGGAGAGATTGTTGGCGATGGCTTGCACCTGATCCTGCGCCAGGGTGAGGTCCAGGCTGATGCGCTGTTGGGCCCATTCACTGTCGCGTTGCAGATTGTCCTTGTCGCGCTGCAGATCGGCCTGCTGCGAGTAGCGCACCAATGCCGCCATCGCCGCGAGAAACAGGATGAAGACGACCAGCGGCAAGACCAGCAGCACGCGGTCCGACTGCATCCGCCGCAGTAAGGCGCGCGCGCGCAACAAGCCGAACCGCTGAGTCCAACTGCGGCGACGAATGGTCGAGACGGGCTTTGAATGATTCACAATGAGAGTCTAGAGTGTCTTGAATCAGGACCGGACCGTCGCCGCTGGCGGCGCACCTGAGTGGGAGCAGTCTGACTTTCGGGCGAAGCCCATTGCACCGAAAAATGGTCTCTATTATTTCGCTATGTGAAAACACATCTTGTGATTTGAAAAATTGTTTGCAATACTGCGGGCAAATTGACGAGGAGAACACCATGGCCGCATTACCCGAGATGCAACCGACTTCCCTGTCCGCCGCGGCGGGAGATGCTGATCCGCAGGAAACCCGTGAATGGCTGGATGCGCTCGAAGCGCTGATCGCTGCTGAAGGTCCGGAGCGTGCCCACTTCGTGCTGGAGTCGCTGATGGCGCAGGCGCGCCAGAATGGAGTGGACATGCCGTTTTCGGCCAATACCGCTTACGTCAACACCATTCCCACTGATGAAGAAGTGCGCAGCCCGGGCAATGTGGAGATCGAGGAGCGTCTGCGCGCTTACATGCGCTGGAACGCCATGGCGATGGTGGTACGCGCCAACCGCCTGCATCCGGCGGACGGCGGCGATCTGGGGGGGCACATGGCCTCGTTCGCTTCGCTGGCCACCATGTACGGCACAGGCTTCAACCACTTCTGGCATGCACCCACGGCAGACCATGGTGGTGACCTCATTTACTTCCAGGGACACAGTTCGCCCGGGATCTATGCCCGCGCCTATATGGAAGGGCGCTTGAGCGAAGACCAGTTGTCGCATTTCCGCCAGGAAGTCGGCGGCAAGGGGCTGTCGAGCTACCCGCACCCCAAGCTGATGCCAGCCTTCTGGCAGTTCTCGACGGTGAGCATGGGCCTGGGGCCGATCATGTCCATCTATCAGGCGCGCTACCTCAAATACCTGCACGCCCGCGGCATTGCCGATACGTCCAAGCGCAAGGTCTGGGTGTTCTGCGGTGACGGCGAAATGGACGAGCCGGAATCACTCGGTGCCATAGCTCTGGCGGCACGTGAAAAGCTCGACAACCTGGTGTTCGTCGTCAACTGCAATCTGCAGCGGCTCGATGGCCCGGTGCGTGGTAACGGCAAGATCATCCAGGAACTGGAAGGCGAGTTCCGCGGCTCAGGCTGGAACGTCATCAAACTCATCTGGGGGTCCTACTGGGACCCGCTTCTGGCGCGCGACAAGGACGGCATCCTGCGCCAAGTGATGATGGACGTGCTCGACGGCGACTATCAGGCGATGAAGGCCAATGACGGCGCCTTCGTTCGCAAACACTTTTTCGGCCGTGATCCGCGCCTGCTGAAGATGGTCGAGCACATGAGCGATGAGGACATCTGGCGCCTGAATCGTGGGGGCCACGATCCGCAGAAGGTTTACGCCGCCTTCCACGCCGCCGCCACGCATCAAGGGGGTCCCACTGTGCTTTTGGTCAAGACCATAAAGGGTTATGGCATGGGGCGCGCCGCCGAGGCGCGCAACGTTGCGCACCAAGTGAAAAAGCTCACCGATGAAGACATCCGCGAGTTCCGCGACCGTTTCAACATTCCGGTGCCCGACAGCGAACTTCCCCAGTTGCCGTTCTTCAAGCCGGCGGACGACACGCCGGAAATGCAGTACCTGATGGAACGGCGCAAGGCGCTGGGTGGCTCGCTGCCGCAACGCCGCGAAAAGGCCGACGAGCATCTGCCCGTGCCCGATCTGAAAGAGATTTTCCAGCCCGTGCTGGAAGCCACCACCGAAGGCCGCGAAATTTCCACCACCCAGGCCTATGTGCGCTGCCTCAACCAGCTGTTGCGCGACAAGACGCTGGGCCCGCGTGTGGTGCCCATTCTGGTCGACGAGACGCGCACCTTCGGCATGGAAGGGCTGTATCGCCAGATCGGCATCTACGCGCCGGAGGGGCAGAAATACACCCCGGTCGACCGTGGCGAAGTAATGTATTACCGTGAAGACAAGCAAGGCCAGATTCTGCAGGAAGGCATCAACGAAGCCGGTGGCATGTGCTCGTGGATTGCTGCGGCCACCAGCTATTCGCACAGCAACCGCATCACCATCCCCTTCTACATCTTCTATTCGATGTTCGGCTTCCAGCGCATTGGCGACCTGATCTGGGCCGCTGGCGACATGTTGGCCCGCGGTTTCCTGTTGGGCGGAACCTCCGGGCGCACCACGCTCAATGGCGAAGGACTGCAACACGAAGACGGCCACAGCCAGATCATGGCTGCAAACGTGCCCAACTGCGTCAGCTACGACCCCACCTTTGCACACGAAGTGGCCGTCATCCTGCACACGGGCATGAAGCGCATGGTCGAACACCAGGAGAACGTGTTCTATTACCTCACCCTGCTCAACGAAAACTACGCCCAGCCGGGGCTGCAGAAGGGCACGGAGGAGCAGATCCTCAAGGGCATGTATTTGTGCAAGCCGGGCAAGGCGAAGAACAAACTGCGCGTGCAGTTGCTCGGTTCCGGCTCCATCCTGCGCGAAAGTCTGGCGGCGCAGGAACTGCTTGAAGCTGACTGGGGCGTGGCGGCAGATGTGTGGAGCTGCCCAAGCTTCAACGAACTGGCGCGCGACGGCAAGGCTGCCGAACGCTGGAATCTGTTGCACCCGGCTGAAACGCCGAGGGTACCTTTCGTCACCCATCAACTGGCCTCGCACGCCGGGCCAGTGGTGGCGAGCACCGACTATGTGTGCCTGTTCGCCGAGCAGATCCGGCCATTCCTCCCCAAGGGCCGAAACTACCGCGTGCTGGGCACCGACGGCTTTGGCCGCTCCGATACTCGCACCGAACTGCGGCGCCACTTCGAGGTGGACCGCCACTACATCGTGCTGGCCGCGCTGCGTGGCTTGGTGGACGAAGGCGCGCTGCCTGCGGCCAAGCTCGTCGAGGCGATTGCGCAATACGGCATCGACACGGAAAAGGCCTTCGCGCTTTACGCCTGACGCACCGCCAAACATATCAATAACAGGAGACACACAACATGGCCGTCGTCGAGGTCAAGGTTCCCGATATCGGGGACTTCAAGGATGTGGAAGTGATCGAGGTGCTGGTGAAACCCGGAGACACGATCGCCGTAGATCAATCGTTGGTCACCGTGGAAAGTGACAAGGCCAGCATGGAAATTCCCAGCAGTACCGCAGGTGTGGTCAAGGCAATGCGGGTGAAGCTGGGCGACAAGGTGAATGAAGGCGCGGTGCTGCTGGAATTGGAGGCTGATGGCGCCGCCAGCGCGGTGCAGCCCGCTGCTGCGGTGTCCGCGCCTGTTTCTGCTCCGGCGCCTGCCGAAGCAGAGGCGGTGATGCCGCCTGTCGCCATTCCCCCGGCGGCCGTGGGTGTGGGGTTTGCCTCCGAGCCGCGCCAGCACACGCCGCCCACTGCGGCGCTTGCAGCGCCCATGTCTGTCGCCTCCGCTGCCCAGTTGCCGCACGCTTCTCCCAGCGTGCGCAAGCTGGCGCGTGAACTCGGCGTGCCGCTGGTGGAAGTGAAGGGCAGCGGGATCAAGGGCCGCATCACATCCTCGGATGTGATGGCATTCGTCAAAGCCGTCATGTCCGGGCAGGCTGTGACGCAAGCCGCGGTTGCTGCTGGCGCCGGCAAGGGCGGCGCAACGCTGGGCGGCCTCAATCTTCTGCCCTGGCCGAAGGTGGACTTTGCCAAATTCGGCACAGTCAGCACGCAGCCGCTGTCGCGCATCAAAAAGCTCTCCGGCCCCAACCTGGCGCGCAACTGGGCGATGATTCCGCACGTCACGCAGTTCGACGATGCAGACATCACCGAGCTCGAAGACTTCCGCAAGAGCAGCAACGAGCGCATGGCCAAGCAGGGCGTCAAGCTCACCATGCTTGCTTTTGTGATGAAAGCTTGTGTGACTGCGCTCAAGCAGATGCCGGCGTTCAACGCCTCGCTCGACGAGAGCGGCGAGAGCCTCATCATGAAGGACTACATCCACCTTGGCTTCGCTGCCGACACGCCGCAAGGGCTGGTCGTGCCGGTGCTCAAAGATGTGGACAAGAAGGGTCTTGCACAGATTGCCAAGGAGATGGGCGAACTCGCCGCAACTGCGCGCGAGGGCAAGCTCAAGCCTTCTGACATGCAGGGCGCGAGCTTCACCATTTCCAGCCTTGGCGGGGTCGGCGGAACTGCGTTCACGCCCATCATCAATGCGCCTGAAGTGGCCATCCTCGGGCTGTCCAAGTCGCAGATCAAGCCAGTGTGGGACGGCACAGCATTCCAGCCCCGGTTGATGCTGCCACTGTCGCTTTCGTACGACCACCGCGTCATCGACGGTGCGATGGCTGCGCGCTTTACCACCGTGCTTGGCGAACTTCTCGCCGATCTGCGTCGTGTGCTGATCTGAACGGAGACACGACATGGCAACGATGGATATCAAGGTTCCCGACATCGGGGACTTCAAGGACGTGGAAGTCATCGAGGTCCTGGTGAAGACTGGTGACACGATCAAGGCCGAGCAGTCGCTCATCACGGTGGAGAGCGACAAGGCCAGCATGGAAATTCCCAGCAGTGCGGCTGGTGTGGTCAAGGCCATGCGGGTGAAGCTGGGCGACAAGGTCAACGAGGGCACGGTGCTGCTGGAACTCGAAGCGGAGGGCGTTGCGCAAGCGCCGGTCGTGGAAGCGCCCGAGTCCGCGGCTCAAAGTGCAACGTCGGCACCCGCGTCTGTGTCTGCTCCGCAGGCCGCAGCGGGCTTCGCTGGCAAGGTCGATCTGGAGTGCGATGTGCTGGTGCTCGGCTCCGGCCCGGGTGGTTACTCTGCCGCGTTCCGCGCCGCGGACCTCGGCCTCAAGGTGGTGCTGGTTGAACGTTACGCCGCCCTGGGTGGCGTGTGCCTGAACGTCGGCTGCATTCCGAGCAAGGCGTTGCTGCACGTCGCAGCGGTGATCGACGAAGCCGCACATTTCGCCGATCTCGGCGTGACGTTCGCCGCTCCCACGGTCGACCGCACCAGGCTCGGTGCGCATAAGGGCAAGGTGGTTGGCAAGCTCACCGGTGGATTGGCGGCGATGGCCAAGATGCGCAAAGTGACCGTAGTTCGCGGGTACGGCAGTTTTGTCGACGCACATCATGTCGCTGTGGAACTGACCGAGGGCGAGGCGCAAGCAAAGACCGGAGTGACGCAGACCGTGCGTTTTCAGCGCGCCATCATTGCCGCAGGCAGTCAGGCGGTGCGCCTGCCCTTCCTGCCGGATGATCCGCGCATCGTTGACTCTACCGGCGCGCTCGCCCTTGAGCACGCGCCGAAGAGCATGCTCATCGTCGGTGGCGGCATCATCGGCCTGGAAATGGGAACGGTTTATTCGACCCTTGGCGCGCGGCTGGACGTGGTGGAAATGCTCGACGGCCTGATGCCAGGCGCCGACCGCGATCTTGTCAAGGTCTGGCAGAAGCTCAACGCCAAACGCTTTGACCGCATCATGCTCAAGACCAAAACCGTTGCCGCCGAATCCAGGAAGGACGGTATCTGGGTCACCTTCGAAGGCGAGGGCGCACCCAAGGAGCCACAGCGCTATGACCTGGTACTGCAGGCCGTGGGTCGTGCGCCCAATGGCCGCAAGATCGGCGCCGACAAGGCGGGCGTGGCGGTGACCGAGCGCGGTTTCATCCCGGTGGATGCCCAACTGCGCACGAATGTGCCGCATATCCACGCCATCGGCGACATCGTCGGCCAACCCATGCTGGCACATAAGGCGACGCATGAAGGCCATGTGGCGGCGGAAGTGTGCGCGGGCGAACTCAAGGGCGATGACGCGCTGGCGAAGTCGGCCTTCGACGCGCGGGTGATTCCCAGCGTGGCATACACCGACCCGGAAATCGCCTGGGTGGGGCTGACCGAAGACGCTGCCAAGGCGCAAGGCATCGCCGTGACCAAGGGGCTTTTCCCATGGACGGCGTCAGGTCGTGCAATTGCCAATGGGCGCGACGAAGGCTTCACCAAGCTGCTATTCGACAAGGAGACGCACCGCATCGTTGGTGGCGGCATCGTCGGCACGCATGCTGGCGACCTGATCGGTGAAATCGCCCTGGCCATCGAAATGGGTGCGGACGCCGTGGACATAGGCCGCACCATCCACCCGCATCCCACGCTGGGCGAATCGATCGGCCTGGCGGCGGAGGTGGCCGAAGGCGCGTGTACCGATCTGCCGCCGTCGAGGCGATAAAAAACGGGCCAAGGCCCGTTTTTTATCGCCAGGGATCTCCAGAACGTATTTACTGCCCCGCCGGGTCGGCGGAGGTACTCTGCGGATCGTTTTGCCCAACTTCGTTGTGCATGCCTGTCAGAATGCGGCGCGCGCCGTCAAAGCGTTTGGACCAGTAAGGCGCATCGAGGTTTTCAACGCGGATGGTCTGTCCGGTACGCGGGGCGTGGATGAACTGGCCGTTGCCAATATAAATGCCCACATGCGAGAAGGCCCGGCGCAGAGTATTGAAGAACACCAGATCGCCCGGTTTGAGCTGGTTTTCAGAAATCCTTTCGCCCTCCCGGGCTTGCTGTGCGGCGTTGTGGGGCAGCACCGTGCCCAGCGTTTCCTGATAGACGTAGCGCACGAAGCCCGAGCAGTCGAATCCGCTACGCGCCGAGTCTCCCCCATAGCGGTATTTCACCCCAAGAAAGCTCATGGCGTTGACCACCAGATCGGACGCGCTGGTGGTCACCTGATGCACAAAACCATTATTCGTCAACCACTGGCGCAACGAGGCGTCGTCGCGCTCGGCGCTTTGTGCGTCCTGCAGCGCTGTTGCCGAACGTTGGGCGGAATCGACCTGCGGCAGCGCAACGGGGTCGGCCCGAGCAGGCGCGCTGCACAGCACGCAGCACCCGAAGGCAAGCTGGGCAAACAAGGGATTGACACGCATGGCGCGGTGAATTTATGTAAATTGGTGCTTTGTGTCAATGATTGTGCGGCGCAAAATCACAGATCAATGAAGGAGACTCACAATGTTCACAGCTTGGCGTCTGGATAAAACGGAGAGCGGGTTCAACGCGGCGTTGACGCAGTTTCAGGATGGTGATCTGCCCGAGGGCAATGTGACCGTGGCGGTCGAGTATTCCACGCTGAACTACAAGGATGCCCTTGCGCTGACCAATCGCGGTCCTGTGGTGCGGCGCTGGCCCATGGTCCCCGGCATTGATGGCGCTGGCACAGTGTTGGTGAGCTCGCATCAAGATTGGCGGCCGGGCGACCAGTGGATCCTCAACGGCTGGGGGGTGGGCGAAACGCATTGGGGTTGCCTGAGCCAACGTGCACGCCTGAATGCAGACTGGCTGATTCGCTTGCCCAAGGGATTCACCACCCGCCAGGCCATGGCACTGGGGACTGCGGGCTACACCGCTGCGCTGTGCGTGCTGGCGCTGGAGAGGCATGTCGCCAGTCCGGCGCAGGGCGAGGTGCTGGTTACGGGAGCCAGCGGCGGGGTCGGCAGCGTCGCGGTGGCGCTCCTGGCCAAGATGGGCTGGACTGTGGTCGCGTCCACCGGCAAACTGCAGGAGGAGGCCTATCTGCGTCAGCTAGGTGCAGCGGAGATCATCGACCGCAATACCTTGTCCGCTCCTGGCAAGCCTCTGCAAAAGGAGCGCTGGGCCGCGGTGATCGACACCGTGGGGAGTCATACGCTCGCGAACGCCTGCGCGCAGACCCGGTGGGGTGGGGTGGTAGCGGCTTGCGGACTGGCCGGCGGGATGGACTTTCCGACCACGGTGGCGCCCTTCATCCTGCGGGGTGTGACGCTCGCAGGCATCGACAGTGTGATGCAGCCGCAGGCGGCCCGCTACAAGGCGTGGCAGAAACTGGTGGAACTGATCGATGTGCAGACGCTCGACCGCATTGCCCATGACATTCCGCTCGAACAGGCCGAGGTGGCTGCACGGGACCTTCTTGATGGGCGTGTGCGTGGGCGGCTCGTCGTCAAAATCTGAACGCTGTGAGACAGGTGGATTCACATCCTCTCAGGCGTCAGTTCGGCGTCAGCGCCCCTTCCTAGGCTAGTCTGGGCTGAGCCCCTACAAGACAGACAGGAGACCGAGTGATGGCTGATGCGTCTTACGCGGAGTTTTATCGCCGCAGCGTGACTTCCCCCGAAACTTTCTGGGCCGAACAGGCCCAGGGCATCGAGTGGCATCGGTCCTGGGACAGCGTGCTTGACCGCAGCAAGCCGCCCTTCGCGGCCTGGTTTGCTGGTGGCTTGACCAATCTTTGCCACAACGCGGTCGATCGGCATCTCGCAGATCGTGCAGAGCAAGAAGCGCTGGTTTACGTTTCTACAGAAACGGGACAGGAGCGGACTTACAGCTATGCCGATCTGCACCGCGAAGTGCAAGTTATGGCGGCGAGCCTGCAGGGTCTGGGCGTCAGCAAAGGTGATCGTGTGCTCATCTACATGCCGATGATCCCAGAGGCTGTGTTTGCCATGCTGGCCTGTGTGAGGCTGGGGGCGGTGCATTCGGTGGTATTTGGTGGATTTGCCTCGGTGAGCCTCGCTGCGCGCATCGACGATGCCCGTCCGCAGGTGATCGTCAGTGCAGACGCCGGATCGCGCGGCGGCAAGGTCATTCCGTACAAACCGCTGCTCGACGAAGCCTTGCGCTTGTCGCAGTATCCGCCCGCGCAAGTCGTCGTTGTGGACCGCGGGCTCACGAAATGGGCGCGTCAGGCAGGCCGCGATGCCAGTTACACCGACTTGCGCGCGCAGCATGCGCAGGCGGAAGTGCCCTGCGTCTGGGTGGATTCCACACATCCGAGCTACATCCTCTACACCTCGGGTACGACAGGCAAACCCAAGGGCGTGCAGCGGGACACCGGCGGGTATGCCGTGGCGCTTTACATGTCCATGCGCGTGGTCTATGGCGG
>JBAUTC010000029.1:0-5328 GCA_049582025.1 Thiomonas sp. | reverse complement strand
GGCATGGGCTGCGGTCACGAGACGCCGTCACAGCAGCGCTACGCCCACGGCTTTCTGCTCGAGCGGGCGCAGATCGACTGGTTTTTCAGGCTGTATCTGCGCGATCGTCAAGACTGTGCCGACTGGCGCTTTGCGCCGCAATATGCGGCAGACCATCACGGCCTCGCTCCGGCATGGATGGCGGTTGCAGGCTGTGATCCCCTGCGCGATGAAGGCCTGGCCTACGCCGACCTGTTGCGCCAATCCGGCGTCGTGGTGCAAGCCACCGAATGGCCTGGGGTGACGCACGATTTCATCAAGATGAGCCGCGCCTTGCCCGAGGCCGCGCAGGCCGTGGAAGCTGCAGCGCAGGCGCTGCGCGCCACGGCACTTCAGGCAGGGTCGGTGAGCGCATAGGGCAGGGCACCCAACTCCACGGCGGGGCCAGTGGCGTCGGCCAGATGCAGGCCCGCTTGTTCTGCCAGGGCGATTTTCAGTTCCGCCAGCGCCCACCAGCGCCCGGCGTCGTCTGCGGCGGCGTTGACCACCACGCCACAGGGCTGGCCCGGATCGGATTCATGCACCAGTTCCTGCCCGGCCTGCATGGCGGCGCTGCTGGACACCAGATAGGTGCGGCGCTTGAGCGTCCCCCGATACTGGCTGCGCGCCACCACTTCCTGTCCCGGATAGCAGCCCTTTTTGAAATTCACCCCGCCGATCAGCTCCAGATTGAGCATCTGCGGCACGAAGAGCTGTTGCGTGGCGGCAGTGACGTGCGGCAGGCCTGCGCGAATGTCCTGCAAGGCCCAGGCGGATGGCGACAAGGCGGGAAGGGCGGAAACTGCCGTCTGCAACGCGGCCTGCAAGGGATTGGCCGGGTCACTCAACAGCAGGCAGCGCACGCCATCGTTGGCCTGCGGCAAGCGCAGCAACAGCGCGCCGCTGTCCAGCCGCCGCACGCCCCAGGGCTGCGCCGGAGGAGCAAGGTGGGCGGGGTAGTCGTCCAGAGTCTTGCCGAGAAGACCATGGCGTTGCAACTGCGCGCTGGCATCGTCCAGGGTGCATTTCAGCCGCAGCACGAACATGCGCAGACGCTTCAACACCGGCGCGGCAATCGAGGTGTCGAGCAGCAGGACGATCTGTTCCGGCGCCCATAGCAGGGCAGTGAAATCTGCCAGTACCCGCCCTTGTGGAGTAAGCAGTGCTGCCAGCTGCGCCTGATCCGGCGACCAATGCTGGAAGTCCTGGCTGAGCTGGGCATGCAGCAAGTCCGCACCTTGCGGACCAGACACGCGCAGCACGGAAACGGAATCGAGAAGGCAGGACGACAGGGGCATGGGAGGAGGTCGGCATAAACGGCGCACCCCCGAAACAGGTGCTCAACTAGTATAGGAAGGTTATCCGTTCGGGACCTGCGGCGGGCTTTGCCGCATGCCACCCACTTTCTCTTTCCGCGAGGCGCGCTTGCTGCGAAAACTCCTCCTCCTCGGTCTGCTCGTTCTGGCATTGGTTGCCGGGACGTTTGTCGGGTGGTCCATTCGTCCGATCGCCCTGCGCGAGAGTCCGCTCGATTTCTCGGTACGCCCTGGCAGCTCGGCGCTGTCGGCTGCGCGGCAGATCCGGGAGCAGGGCGCCGACCTGCAGCCGCGCCTGTTTTACTGGCTGGCCAGGTTGAGCGGACGTGGCGCAGAACTGAAGGCCGGCAGCTATGAAATCACCGAGGGCATGACGCCATGGGCCCTGCTCGGGCGCATGGCGCGGGGCAGTCAGACGCTGCTGGCCGTCACGATTCCCGAGGGCCGCACCTTCGAGCAGATGCTGCAGGCGCTGTCCAAAGCGCCAGGATTGCAGCACGATGTCGACGATCTCACGCCGCAGCAGCTCATGCAGCGCATCGGCGCGCCGCCGCAGACCTCGCCCGAGGGCGAATTTTTCCCCGATACCTATCTATACGCCCGCGATTCGTCGGAGATCGATGTGCTGCGCCGCTCCTATCTGGCGATGCAAAGGCGGCTGAACGCCGCCTGGGCGCAGCGCGCGCCCGACCTGCCACTGCAAACACCGCAGCAGTCGCTGATTCTGGCCTCCATCATCGAGAAGGAAACTGGCAACCCGCAGGACCGCGACAAGATCGCTGCGGTGTTCATCAACCGCCTGCGCAGGGGCATGCCCCTGCAGAGCGATCCGACGGTCATTTACGGGATGGGTGCGCACTATCAGGGCAACATCACCAAACGCGACCTGCAGACACCCACGCCGTACAACACCTATGTGATCAACGGCCTTCCGCCTACGCCGATCTGTCTGCCCAGCGAAGCGTCGATTCAAGCAGCGCTGCACCCTGCCGCGATCAAGGCGCTGTTTTTTGTCGCCCGCGGCAACGGCAGCAGCCAGTTTTCCGACACCCTCGCGCAGCACAACGCTGCCGTGGCTCGCTACATTCTCAAGACTCCATGAGCGCACCCAATCCTTACCGTCCAGGTCTGTTCGTGTCCTTCGAGGGCATCGACGGAGCGGGCAAATCGACCCAGTTGCAGGCGGCGGTAGATTTTCTTCGGGCGGCTGACCGCACGGTCATGCTCACGCGTGAGCCCGGCGGCACCGATATCGGCGAAAAAATCCGCGACCTTCTGCTGCACGAGCCCATGCATCCGGCCACCGAGGCGCTGTTGATGTTCGCCGCGCGGCAGGAGCATGTGCTTCGGGTCATCGAACCCACGCTACTGAACGGGACTGACGTGGTGTGCGACCGTTTCACCGCCGCCACGCTGGCGTATCAAGGCGGTGGCAAAGGCATTCCCACCGAACGGCTCGAAGCAATTGCGCGCTGGGTGCATCCGAGGCTATGGCCGGATTGCATCATCCTTATCGACGTGCCGCCGGAAGTGGCCGCACAGCGCCTCGCGCAGTCCCGGCAACTCGACCGTTTTGAACGGGAGAATGTGGATTTTTTTGCACGCGTGCGCGCACACTACCTGCAACAGGCGGAAGCCGCGCCGGAAAAATGGCTGGTGGTGGACGGCACGCAAGCGCCGGCTGTCGTGCAAAAAATCATCATCCATCACTTGAACAATATTCTCTTAGCTATTGATAATAAATGAATTCGGCCTGGCTGATCCACGCGCCTCGGGGCTACGGCAAATGGCAGGCTCTCAAAAGCGCTGCCGGCGCGCTGTTGTGCGAATCACCGCAGGACGTCAACGAAAGCGATGTGCCCTCGACACGACTTCCGTCCGCCCTCACTCAGCACCGCGCCTGCGGCCATTGCGCGAGCTGCGCACTGGTGGAGGCGGGAACGCACCCGGATCTCCTGGTTGCTGTGCCCGAAGCGCTGTGGTCCGAACTCGGCCTGACTACGACCGACGACACGCCGACGCGGACCGATTCCAAGACGGCCAGCCACGACATCCGCATTGAGCAGATCCGCCGCCTCAACGACTGGGCGGTCAGCACCAGCCATCGGGGCAAGGCCAAGGTCGCGCTGATCTATCCAGCCGACGCGCTCAATCCGGCCGCCGCCAACGCGCTGCTCAAGACGCTGGAAGAGCCGCCGCAGGCGGTGCAGTTCTTGCTGGGCGCACACCGTCTCGACGCCTTGCTGCCAACCATCCGCAGCCGTTGCCGCCAAGCGGCCATGTCCAGGCCAGCTGCCACCGCGGCGCGCCGGCAGCTGGGTGAATCTGCTGCGCACGAGGCGGTGTTCGCCTGGTGTCAGGGCGCGATTTACCAGTCTGACCCGGCCAGCGGCCTGGAATGGACGGTCAGCCTGCTTGACCTTGCCTCTCGTCCGGGGGGCGATCCTGCTTCTTCAACCCTGCCGCCACCGCCCGATTACGCCACCGGCGTTGCCGCGTTGCTCAAGATTTGCAGCGATCTGCAGCGCGTTCAGGTCGGCGGGTCCGCGCTGTATCTTCCGCAGCAACAGCAGGCGCTCGCCCAACTCGCCCGACGTATCGCCCCCATGCGATTGGGTGACGCCTTGCATACACTCTGCGCAAAGCAGCGGCTGGCAAGATTTCCACTGAATCAGGCCCTCGCCAGCGACACACTGCTCCTAGAATTTGCACAGCTTTTCTCCACAGGAGACTGATCTCATGGTGACCACACCGCGCTCCGCTGCAGCGCTTGCCAACAAACCCCGCGTGCTTCAGCTCTCCATCAAGGAAAAACCGGCACTGTATGCCTCGTACATCTCGTTTTTCCCCGAGGGCGGCATCTTCGTACCCACACCGCACGAGTATCGATTAGGGGAGGGCGTGTACCTGCTGCTCACCATCGTCGATGACCCGCAGCGCTATCCAGTCGAGGGCAAGGTGGCCTGGATCAATCCGGCCAACGCATCAAACCATCGCCCGCAGGGCATCGGCGTGCGCTTCCCGGCGGACGACAAGGCGCGACAGCTCAAGGTCAAGATCGAAGAAGCGCTGGGAGCTGCCGAAGCCAGCGGCAAACCGACAAACACCCTTTGAGGCCGTGTTCACGGCCCCCACATTCCCTGCATGCTGACTGATTCCCACTGCCACCTGGCCTATCCGGGTCTGCAAGAGCGTCTCGACGACGTGCTCGCCCATATGCGCGACAAGGGCGTGACGCGCGCACTCAATATCTGCACCACACTGGAGGAATTCGATTCCGTGCACGCCATCGCCTTGCGTCATTCTGGCGTGTGGGCGTCTGTCGGGGTGCACCCCGACAACGAAGGTGTACGCGAGCCGACGCATGACGATTTGACCTTGCGCGCCGCCTTGCCTCGCGTCGTCGGTATCGGCGAAACCGGCCTGGATTACTTTCGCCTGGGCGACCGGACCGTGGCCGACATGGAATGGCAGCGCGAGCGCTTTCGCGTCCACATCCGCGCTGCGCTGCAGGTCAATAAGCCGCTCATCATCCACACCCGTGCCAGCGCCGACGACACCATGGCCATTCTGGCCGAGGAGGGGCAGGGACGCGCACGCGGCGTAATGCATTGCTTCACCGAAAACTGGGACGTGGCGCGGCGCGCACTCGATCTCGGGTTTTATATCTCCATCGCGGGCATCGTGACCTTCAAGAACGCCCAAACCTTGCGCGATGTGGCGGTGCAGATTCCGGCCGATCGGCTGTTGATTGAAACCGATAGCCCGTACCTCGCGCCCGTGCCACACCGCGGAAAGACCAATGAGCCAGCTTATGTGTCATACGTGGCCAGCTATCTGGCCGAGTTGCGCGGAGTGAGCGCAGACGCTCTGGCGGAACAGACCAGCGACAATTTCACGCGCCTATTTTTACAATAAAACAGATGGATAGCGCTTTAAATTAATGTAACTTGTGAACAATACACGCCGTTATTTTCTTCAATCAGTCACCGCG
>JBAUTC010000028.1:0-6938 GCA_049582025.1 Thiomonas sp. | reverse complement strand
ATGCCAAGGCGCGCGCACGGGTGCGCAGCATCGAGATCGCCGGCACGCAGGGACGGGTTCAGACCATTGCCGTGCAGCAGGCCGACGGCGACAGCTCGCTGATGACCATTCACGAGCAGCCGTTGCAATGAGCGCCGTGCTTGTCCTTGCCTTGGTCGCGCGCAAATGATGCGGCGGCGCTTCACTCCGGTGCTGCTCTGGCTGGCCGCGCTCGCCGTCTGTCTGGCCGTCATTGTGCAAAGCCGCTATACCGCCGACATGTCGGCCTTCCTTCCGAGCAAGCCCACGGCACAGGAGCAGGTGTTGGTCGATCAGCTGCGCGACGGTCTGATCTCGCGCCTGCTCCTGGTCGGGATCGACGGCAGTGATGCCAGCACCCGCGCCGCCCTGTCTCGCGCGCTGGCGGCGCAGCTTCGCCAGCAGGCGGCCTTCGTCTCGGTCAACAATGGCGAGCCGGTCGAGGCGCGGCCCGACGAAGCCCTGCTGCTGAAGTACCGCTACCTGCTCAGCCCCGCCACCACACCTCAGGCCTTCTCCGAATCCGGCTTGCACCGGGCCATTGCCGGCAGCATCGACCAGCTTGCCTCGCCGATGGGCGGCAGTCTCAAGTCCCTGTTCCCGGCCGACCCCACCGGGGCATTGCTGCAATTGCTTGGCAGTCTGGCGGGAGAGGCACAACCGCACAAGGAGGATGGCGTCTGGGCGGCGCCCGACATGCCCCGCGCCCTGCTGCTGTTGCAAACGCGCGCCGAAGGCACCGATACCGATGGCCAGCAGGCGGCCATCTCGGCGGTGCACGCCGCCTTCGCCGCAGCGCAGCGTCAAGTCGACTCTGACGCAGACATCGTGGCGAGCCGACCAGGCGAGCACCCCGCAGCACGCAGCGCCACCCTGGTGATCAGCGGCGCGTCAGTGTTTGCCGTACAGTCGCGAGCCACCATCAAGGGAGCAATCGAGCGCGTATCGCTCCTCGGCGGCGTGCTCATCGTCGGCCTTCTGCTGCTGGTCTATCGATCACTGCCGGTGCTGCTGCTCGGCCTGCTGCCGGTGCTGTCCGGCGTGTTCGCGGGCATCACCGCCGTCAGCCTGGGGTTTGGCGTGGTCCAAGGCATCACCCTCGGCTTTGGCACCACCCTGATCGGCGAGGCGGTGGACTATTCCATCTACCTGTTCGTCCAGTCCGGGCGCACCGCGGCGCCGGGCGCGGCCTCCAGCGCCGCCCGCAGCGACTGGCTGCGCCGCTTCTGGCCCACCATCCGCCTGGGCATGCTGACCTCGGTGGTCGGTTTCGCCACCCTGCTCCTGTCAAACTTTCCCGGTCTCGCGCAGCTCGGGGCCTACTCCATTGCGGGCCTGGTGGCTGCGGCGCTGGTCACACGCTTCGTGTTGCCACAACTCCTGCCCGCCGGATTCGCCGTGCGCGACCTCAGCCGCACCGGACAGCACCTCAAACTACTGGTTGTCCGCCTGCGCCGCCTGCGCTGGCTGGTCGCGCTGCTGGCCCTGGGGGCAATCGCCGTTGTGGCGGGCAATCGCCATGCCATCTGGAATACACGACTCTCCGCGCTCAGCCCCATCAGCCCGCAAGCCTTGGCGCTGAACGCCCAACTGCGCGAACAGCTGGGTGCACCGGACGCCGTCGATCTGGTGACCGTTCAGGCTCCCAGCCTGGATGCGGCGCTCGCCGCGGCCGAACGCATCGCACCGCGGCTGCAGGCCCTCCAGCAACAAGGCGTGATCGCCGGCTATGACAGCCCGGCACGCTATCTGCCCAGCCTGGCCACACAGCGCGCCCGGCAGTTGGCGCTGCCTGCCCCCGCCGTGTTGCAAGCCCGGCTCGATGCAGCGCTGCAGGGCCTGCCGGTCAAACCCGCAGTCCTGGCGCCCTTCCTCAAGGATGTCGAAGCGGCGCGCCAGGGGCCGCTGCTGGGCCGTCCCGATCTGGCGCAGACCTCCTTTGCCCTCGCGCTCGACGGCATGCTGCTGCGCCAGGCAGCAGGCGGCTGGACCGCCCTGCTGCCGCTGCGTGCGCCAACCCATGCCAGCATTGACGACGCCCGCGTGCAAGCCGCGCTGAGCGGCAGCGGCGCGCAAGTCATCAACCTGGGTACGGCCAGCACGGGCCTGTACGACGGCTATCTGCGGACGGCTTCCTGGCTGTCGCTCGCAGGCATCGTCGCCATCGCCGTGTTGCTGCTCATCGTCCTGCGCTCGCCGGTCCGTACCGCGCGCGTGCTCGCGCCACTGCTTGCCGCGGTGCTGGTGGTGGTGGCCGGACTGCTGCTGGCGGGTGTCCAGCTCACTCTCCTGCATCTGGTGGGCATGATGCTCATTGTTGCCGTGGGCTCGAACTACGCCCTGTTTTTCAACCGGGGACAGGACGCGGCGGGCGGCATCGAACCCTCCACCCTCGCCTCGCTGCTGTTCGCCAATCTGACCACCGTGGCAGGATTCGGCCCCTTGCTGCTGTCGGGCGTGCCGGTGTTGCAGGCCATGGGGGCAACCGTCGCTCCCGGCGCCCTGCTCGCCCTGCTGTTTTCGGCCATGCTCTCGGCGTCCGACACTACCACCGCCCCGGTGCAAGGGCGCTGAATCATGCCAGACACCGGCGCCCCCGTCCTGCCGCCCGCCCCTGTCTGGAAGCGCACGCCCCTGATCCCGGCGTCCATCGTCCTCCATGCGCTGGCGCTGGGAGCTGTGCTGTGGCAAGTCCAGCTCTGGCCCTGGGCGCTGGCGGCGCTGGTGCTCAACCATGTCATACTCACCGCGATCAGCCTTTGGCCGCGCAGCCAGGCGCTGGGGCCCAACCTCACGCGCCTGCCTGCAGCCGCGGCACAACGTGGAGAAATCGCACTGACCATCGACGACGGTCCCGACCCTGAGGTCACCCCCGCCGTACTCGACCTGCTCGACGCCCACGGCGTGCACGCCACCTTCTTCTGCATCGGCGCCCGCGCCCGCGCCCACCCCGACCTGTGCCGCGCCATCGTTCAGCGAGGCCATGCGGTCGAAAACCACAGCGACCGCCATTGCCACACCTTTTCGCTACTGGGGCCGCGCGGCTATGCCCGCGAATTGCATGCCGCACAGGTCACACTGAGCGGCATCACCGGCGTCACGCCCGGCTTTTTTCGCGCCCCTGCCGGGCTGCGCAATCCCTTTCTCGGTCCGGTCCTGGCACGACATAAGTTGCTGCTGGCCAGTTGGACACGCCGCGGCTTCGATACCCGCGAAACACGGCCGGACGTGGTGCTGCAACGCCTGCTGAACAAACTGCGCCCCGGTGACATCCTGCTGCTGCACGACGGCCACGCCGCGCGCACGGCACAGGGCCGCGCGGTCATCCTCGACGTCTTGCCCCCCTTGCTCCGCGCCATCAGCAACGCCGGCTTGACGCCTGTCACCCTGCAGACTGCCTGCGCCGCTCCCGCCACGTCATCCAGCCCCGCATGAACGCAAGCGCCTCGACCGTTTCCCCTCCTGCAAGCTGGATCTCCCGCCTGGTCGATGCCGCCGCTGCGCCCGACCGCTCGGCGGGCCACTTCGCCTGGCATTTCGCGCGCGGCAAGCTGTCGCGAGATCCGGCCTTTGCCGGGCTTCTGCAACACGGCCCCATTCCGGCACAGGTACGCGTGCTCGACCTCGGTTGCGGTCAGGGGCTGCTGGCATCCTGGCTGCTTGCGGCGCAGCGCACGCATGCGGCGGGCAACTGGCCGCAACACTGGCCCACGCCACCGCAAACCACGGCATTGCACGGCGTCGAACTGATGCCCCGCGACGTGTCGCGTGCCCGCGCCGCCCTGGGCGACGCAGCCGGCTTCGAGCAGGGGGACATTCGCAACGCCGACTTCGGCGACCCCGACGCCGTGGTCATCCTCGACGTGCTGCATTACATCGACATTCCCGCGCAGGACGCCGTGCTGCACCGCGTGCGTGACGCCCTCGCTCCTGGCGGCGTGCTGCTGCTGCGGGTGGGCGATGCCGCCGCCGGGCTGCCCTTTCGCATCAGTAACTGGGTGGACCTCATTGTCACCCGGGCCCGCGGCCACCACACGGAGCGCCTGTACTGCCGCACGCTGGATGACTGGACACGAGCCTTGCTGACGCTGGGGTTCACGATCAAGTCCATTCCCATGAGTCGGGGCACGCCGTTTGCTAACGTGCTGCTTGTGGCGTCCGTCGCCGCCCCCGAAACAACGCCCTGATTCCTCACCGCCAACATGCCCAGTCCTCCCATCACGTTGCCACCTTTGCAGCTCGGCGCAGCCACCGTTACCAGTTGTCTGGGTGCAGGGCTGGACGTGCACCTGCATGCCCTGCGCGACGGTCGCAGCGGTCTCTCGCCCTGCCACTTCGACACCGTCGATCTGCCCACCTGGATCGGCGAAGTCGCGGGCGTGGACGCCGTGCGCCTTCCACCCGATCTGGCCAAATTTGACTGCCGCAACAATCGCCTCGCCGAACTGGCCCTGCAGCAAGACGACTTTGCTCAAGCGGTGCAAGCCGCCGTCGCCCGCCATGGCGCGCCGCGCATAGGGGTGTTTCTCGGCACCAGCACCTCGGGCATCCTGGAGACCGAACTGGCCTATCGCCAATTCGATCCCAACGGCGCACTGCCCGCCGGCTATCACTACGCGCAGACGCACAACACCCACTCGCTCGCCGCCTATGTGCGCGCGCGCTTCGGCCTGCGGGGCCCGGCCATGGTTGTGTCGTCCGCCTGTTCGTCCAGCGCCAAGGTCTTCGCCAGTGCGCAGCGCATGATTGCCGCCGGAGTGATCGACTGCGCCCTGGTGGGCGGGGTCGACAGCCTGTGTCTGACCACACTGTATGGCTTCAACTCGCTGGAACTGCTCTCCAGCCAGCCCTGCCGGCCGTTCGACGCCCAGCGCCACGGTCTGTCGATTGGCGAAGGTGCGGCCTTCGTGCTGCTCGAAGCCGCACCTGAGCACCCGGCAGACGACGCCGTGCTGCTGCTGGGCGCGGGCGAGTCGAGCGACGCCTATCACATGTCCTCACCGCACCCGGATGGTCTGGGCGCGCGCAAGGCGATGCAGGCCGGGCTGGCGCAAGCCGGTCTGCAAGCTGAGGACATTGACTACATCAACCTGCACGGTACCGCAACCTCCAGCAACGACAACGCCGAAGGCCGCGCCGTCGGGGCGCTGTTTGGCCCCGCTGTGCCCTGCAGTTCGACCAAGGGCGCCACCGGCCATACCCTGGGCGCCGCTGGCGGCGTGGAAGCCGTGTTCTCGCTCCTTGCGTTGCGCCATGGCTTCCTGCCCGGCGGCGTGGGAACCGCTGTGCTCGACCCCGTCATCGCCAGCGTCGCTCCGCTGGACTACCTGCTTGAAACGCGCCAGTCCGCGCCGCGCCGAGTGCTGAGCAACTCATTCGGGTTTGGCGGCACCAATTGCTGCCTCGTGCTGGCAAGGGGAGACGCCCGATGAGCTCATCCGCACTGCTCAGCGCCTGCCTTGACGGCATCGGCCTGCTCGGCCCCGGTCTACACGATTGGCCGCAGGCACGCGCCGTGTTGCTTCACGAGATGCCGTATGTGCCAGAGCCTACCGTCTTGCCGGTGCCGAAAATCCTGCCACCGGCCGAGCGTCGCCGGTCCACACCCATCATCAAGCTCACGCTGGCAACGGGGCTGGAAGCCGTGGCCGCCGCCGGGCTGCAGGCAGCAGATCTGGCCACGGTGTTTTCGTCCTCCAGTGGAGACGGACGGAACTGCCACGAGATCTGCGCTGCTCTCGCGTCGAGCGACCGGCTGATCTCGCCCACGCGCTTCCATAACTCGGTGCACAACGCGGCCTCTGGGTATTGGGGCATCGCCACCGGAGCGATGGCCCCGTCCGCCGTGCTGTGCGCGTTTGACGCCAGTTTCGCTGCCGGCCTGCTCGAGGCGCTGGTACAGGTTGCGCTCTTGCGCCAACCCATCCTCCTGCTGGCCTACGACGACTCTTACCCCGAACCACTGCACAGCGCCCGCCCCATCCCCGGCAGCTTCGGCGTGGCCCTGGTGCTCACGCCCGAGGCCAGCGCACGCTCCCTGGTCCGCCTCAACCTCGATCCCGCCGCGCCATTCACCAGCGCGCCCGCCGCCCAACTGGCCGATACCGGGCTGGAAGCCTTGCGCCGCGGCATTCCCGCAGCGCGCGTCCTGCCGCTGCTGCAGGCGGTGTGCAGGAGACAGGCCGGGACCGTGGTGCTCGACCATCTGCCCGATCAACAACTCGCCGTGGATCTCGCCCCATGCTGACCCCGGCCTCGCGCGACGGCATGCCGCTCGATCACGCCTGGATCGCCGCGCACATACCGCATCAGGGCCGCATGTGCCTGCTCGATCAGGTGCTCGCATGGGACGCGCAGCACATCGTCTGCAGCGCCAGCAGTCACCGCAACACAGACAACCCGCTGCGCCAGTTCGACCGCCTTGGTGCGGCCTGCGGCATTGAATACGCTGCACAGGCGATGGCGGTACACGGCGCTCTCGCCGCAGCACAGGACGAGCCGCCCCGCCCCGGCATGCTGGTCAGCGTGCGCGCAGTGCAGCTGCACACGGCGCGGCTCGACGACATCGCCGCCGGGCTTGAAGTGGCGGCGGAGCGCATCAGTGGCGATGCCAGCATGCTGCTCTACCAGTTTCGCGTGCTCGCCGCAGGCCGCCTGCTGCTCGATGGGCGCGCTTCGGTGGTGCTTGGCAGCACCTGATTTCAACCTCACTCACACGCCCATGACTGACACCACTGCACATCCGCGTCGCGCCCTTGTCACCGGTGGCAGCGGCGGCATCGGCGCTGCCATCTGCCGCCGCCTCGCCGCTGACGGCTTTGCCGTGGTGGTCCACGCCAACAGCGGCCTCGCCCGGGCCGAATCCCTGGCCGCGGAACTGCGCGCCCAGGGGCATCCCGCACAGGCCGTCGCCTTCGACC
>JBAUTC010000027.1:0-4803 GCA_049582025.1 Thiomonas sp. | reverse complement strand
CCATGCCTGTGTTTTGTTCACCGACCTTGTCCCGGATGAAGACGCAGTGCAGGCCAACCAGTTCCTGATCGTCGACCATGGGGAAGGGGTCATTCTCGATCCGGGCGGGAATATGACCTACAACGAGTTGAGCCTGACCATGCGCAAATACATCGCGCCCAGCCAACTCGACTACATCGTCGCCTCGCATGCAGATCCGGACATCATTGCGTCCCTTGACCGCTGGATGACGGCCACGCAGGCCAAGTTGGTGATCTCCTCATTGTGGGCGCGTTTTGCCCCGCACTTCTGCAAACTGGGCAAGACGGACAACCGCGTGATTGCCGTTCCCGATGCAGGAGGGCGGTTGCGCTATGGACAATCCAGCCTGTGGCTCATACCAGCACATTTCATGCATGCCGAGGGCAATTTCCAGTTTTATGACCCGGTCAGCAAAATCCTGTTCTCAGGCGACCTTGGCGTCTCCCTGCTCAGCGGCGAGCAAGCAGGGCATGTCATCACCAACCTGGAGCCCTTCCCGCATGGCATGGAGGCGTTTCACCGACGTTACATGGTCAGCAACAAAATTCTCAAACTCTGGGTCCGCATGGTGCGGCAGCTCGACATTGTGATGATCGCCCCCCAGCACGGCTCGCCGATTGCCGGTGCTGCAATCGGCCAGTTGCTCGACTGGCTGGATGGCTTGGCCTGTGGCATCGACATCATGGGGGCAGGGCAATATCAGATCTCGGCGGATGACCTGAGCGTATAAAAGTGCCTTCCTTGTCTGATCGATCGCATTGAGCGCCGCGCCATCAGCCAGTCCGATGCGAACTGTCTGGCAGAGACCGCAACTGAGACGGCCTGACCACTCTCAGTTTGCCTTGCGAAGGACGCCGATCCGGTACTTGGCCATCAACTGGTCGGCGTAAGGCGAGTGAGGGCGGCCCTTGGTTTTGGTGTCGTAGGCCTGAGTGGCCTCCTTGCCGCACCAGGGCAGGAATACCGAAGGGTCGGCAGGGTGCTGGGGGAGGTAGGCGGTGAAGTCGTAGACCTGCCCGCGGATCGCCATCCAGCAGTTGTCGCGGGTCGCATGGGCTGCGACCTGCGCCAGGGTGTAGGCCTTCTCTTCCGCAGCCACCGCCCGGGTATCGCTTGCCTCGGGTAGCCAGGTGGCAGCGGCCCAGAAGCCACCGATGGCGAGCCAGAAAAAAGTCGTGGAAACAATGAAAAGTCTGCGCATCATCGGAAGTCGAAGCTCTCTGAGTGAATGGATTGACGGGAAAGGCCGAGTTCGAGGAGGCGGGCGGTGAAGGCCTTGACCAATCCGGCGGGGCCGCAGATCTGTACCTGCCTTTCATTCAGGCGGGCGACCCGGGAGAGCAGTCCTGTCACATCGGGAAGCCGCTTGCCGCAGGCTTCGGCCACCAGCTCGAACTCCGGATCAATGTCGGCCCGGGCCTTCAGCTCGACCAGGAAAGCCGCGTCGCCTTCCTCCCGGACAAGGTAGAGCAGCGTTGTGGGCTGCGGCAGCTTGCCGGTACGGACCGCCGCAATGAAGGGCGTAATGCCGATGCCGCCCGCGATCCAGAGCTGTGGTGTGTGCCGGGCGCCCGCCAGAAAACGCCCGAAGGGACCTTGCAGTCGCACCAGAACGCCGGGTTTCAGGGACTGAATCCGACGGGTGCATGGCCCCAGGGCCTTGATGCCGACGGAGAGCGCGCCGTCCGAACCGATCCCGCTCACCGTGAAGGGATGGAACTCCCGGCAGCCGCTATAGGCGGGACCGTCGCCAAATGCCGCGAGCACGAATTGCCCCGGCGTCACCGGCAATGCGCCAGCGCAGGGCGCGAGGGTCGCCTCGATCATGTCCGGCGCCTTCGATGCGACCTCGGCGACGCGGAAAGGATGGGCGGTGAGGCCACGATCAATCGCCAGCAGGCGCCAGGCGAGGGCCACTGCGGCAATGGCGATGAAACCGAAAAAGGCCCCCGCCTCGCCCAGCAGCACGAAGACATGGGTCAGTCCGCTCACCACGCCCAGGGCGGTAAGGTAATGAAAGGCCCGCCAGGGCCGGTAGCCGATGCGCCGGCTGAACGTGCTCGCCAGACCGGCCATGAGAAAAAGGACGCCGAGCCAGCCCAGCCACTCGGGCCAACTCAGATCCCACGGCGAGATTGTCAGCCATGCTCCGCGGGGAGACTCCTCCAGTCCGGCCAGTCCCAGGGCCAGGGGATGGCACAGAAGGAACTCGTAGCCGATGACCCCGCCGCGGTGATGCCAGCGGTACATATTGTCCAGCCCGCCCATCAGCGCAGCCCAGCGCGACGTGCGCACCATCAGCGCGAGGCTGCCCACGAGTAGCCCGGTTCCGGCCCAGGC
Source organism: Thiomonas sp. (assembly GCA_049582025.1). Taxonomy (GTDB): domain Bacteria; phylum Pseudomonadota; class Gammaproteobacteria; order Burkholderiales; family Burkholderiaceae_C; genus Thiomonas. Next base: position 2,442 of record JBAUTC010000027.1, on the reverse strand, counting down.
GGTCACGATGGCGACGGCACGCCAGAACGCCAAACCCGCGGGGAAGGCCCACCACACCCCAGCCAGACTGAGCGCGAGCAGCGAGACGGGCGCCGCCAGCCCGCTTGCTCCGATGCGCTGGTTCCAGGTGCTCACTGCAGGCGTCCTTGTGCCCGCAACCGTTCGCAGATCGATTCGGCCTTGGGTGTGAGTACCACGCCCGCCTTGTGAGCACGCTCTGCCATCAGGGCATGATGCGCCTGCTGGTAGGCCTTGCATTCGTCGTAGGTGCGAAAGCTGCGCAGCTGGCGCTGGTGCTCGATACGCTCGTCGGGCGTCATCAGTTGCCACCCCTGGCTGTTGCGCGCCGTCGCCCGCCAGGGGCCAGCGACGGCCGAGGTGCATTCGGCCAGCAGAACGAGGCACAGCAGAAACGGCGCGAACCTCGGTGTCGAAATCTTCATGGACACTCGCTTAAGGCAATGGAGCATTGCCAAAGCTTGATGTTCTCACATGCAGCTGCAATGGTTCTGAGGCAGATCAACGCAGCGCTTGCACGATTCGAACCGCCTCTGTCGCACCATGCCACTTCAGCCCTCAGCCGTGGGGTGGTGAGGCCTCGTCGGCGGCATAGTCCACCAGGGCGCGGATCACGCCAGAGTCCAAACCTGCGGCATCCGCACAGGAGACACGCAGATTCGGCTGGCTTGCGCGAACACGGACCACGACATCGCTCACGTCGCACTGGAGATGCCTGCCGTTTCCCAGGAACAGCGGCACCAGCCGCACGTGGTCAATGCCCTGCAATCCAGCGGTGGTAAGAGCCGACTCGAGATCCGGCTGCATGAACTGCAGGTAGGCGAGCGCGGCGTCCCGATCGGGAAACCGCGCATGAAATTCCCGCAGCACTGCCTCGAAAGGCTGCGCCCAGGCAGGATCCCGCGAGCCGTGTGCCAGCAGCAGAGTCCGCTCGCGCGGGTGCAAGGCAGTCATGTCCAGTCTCAGTCGAACACCGGCGTTTCCACGCCCAGCACCTTGTGCAGCTTGGGGCTGGTGGTGGTGTACTGCAGATGGATTCTCTTCTCCGGGAAGATGAAGGGCGCGGCGCCGAAGGCGGCCAGTGCGGCTTCGTGGAAGCCCGAGAGGATGAGCTTCTTCTTGCCGGGATACGTGTTGATATCGCCCACGGCGAAGATGCCGGGGACGCTGGTCTGGAACCTCTCGGTATCCACCACGATCTGCTTGCGTTCGAGATCCAGCCCCCATTCTGCGATGGGGCCGAGCTTGGGGCTCAGACCGAAGAAGACGAACAGCACGTCCAGCGGCAGGCGACGGGTGATGCCGTCGTTGCCGGTGACCTTGACCATGTTGAGCTGGCCTTGGGCGTTTTCCTCATAGCCGGTGATCTGCCCGACGACGAACTGCATCTCGTGCTGCTCGCACAGGGCGTGCATCGCGGCCACCGAGGCGGGGGCGGCGCGGAAGCCGTCGCGGCGGTGGAGCAGGGTGACACTCTCGGGGCGGTGCTCGGCGGTCTGCACGAAATGCAGCGCCCAGTCGAGGGCGGAATCTCCGCCGCCGACGATGACCAGATTCCTGTCGGCGTACTGCTCGGGGTTGCGCACGCGATAGAAGAGCTGTGAACCATCGAATTTTTCGAGGCCATCGATCTTGAGGGTGCGCGGCTGGAACGAGCCCACGCCCGCGGCGATGAACACGGTCTTGGTCAGCAGCCGGATGCCCTTGCTGGTTTCCACCAGAAAGCGGCCATCGGGCTGCTGTTCGAGCACGGTGACTTCCTGGCCGAGGTGGAAGGTGGCGCCGAAGGGTTCGATCTGCTTGAGCAGGTTGTCGGTGAGTTCCTGGCCGGTGCACATGGGCACTGCGGGAATGTCGTAGATGGGCTTGTCGGGATAGAGCTCCACGCACTGCCCGCCGGGGTAGGCCAGGGTGTCGATGACGTGGGCCTTGATTTCCAGCAGGCCGAGCTCGAACACCTGGAACAGTCCCACAGGGCCTGCGCCCACGATCACCGCATCGGCCTCGAGTGGCGGGCGTCCGCTTGCATGTGCCGCCGCCGGGACGGCCGGGTCCATCGAAAGATCCATGAATCAATGCTCCTGTCGGTTGAATGTCTGAATGGCGAAGACGTCGGGTTCGGTGCAGGTTGCCGCGGGCAGGGAATGTGCCTTGCCAACGACCGGCTTCGCTCCCGCCCCGACAACGACCACGGTCGGCCGTCCGCCATGCAGCATCGAGGCCTGTGCGAGGGCGTCGAGCCGGTGTGTGCTGGCGAGGGCGTCGGGGTAGCTGGCGCGGGAGACGACGTTAGTCGGTGTTTCGGCGGGCCAGCCGGCTGCGAGCAGCCGCCGCCCGAGGGCGCCGAGTTGCCGGCCGGCCATGTAGTACACCTCGGTGTCGGCGCCGCGGCCGGTGAGGAGATTTCCATCTTTGGTCATTGCC
>JBAUTC010000026.1:0-2137 GCA_049582025.1 Thiomonas sp. | reverse complement strand
GCAATTTCTAGTCGGCGTGACCGTCGGAGCGCATGGCACACGCGTCGAACGTAACGACAAGTGCGCTGGAGATCTGCATTTATAAACCATAAACGGCCGCTGCTCGGCCGAAGCTGCCATTGGGCTTGCGCAGTCGAATGTCGGCACTGCGACTGGCTGCTGACGTTGGCCGTGTCCTCTTGCCGAACGTCAGCTTTCCGCAACCGCGAATTCAAGCAATCGACCCCGAGCCGTCTGTCGCATTGTTGAGGCTCCGACGACCGGTTTCCGGGTGGATCAGTCGCCCAACACACCTTGCCGTTGGCAGCACGCCTCCGCGACACCGCCTCGGCTAAGGCGCTTTCCCGCACTGACCCGTCTAGCGACTCGAATCTGAATTTGTCGGTTGACGCTCACCCGGCAATGTCCGAGAGCAAGGCAAGGACTTTGGCCATAACGGTCATCTACCGCGGAGTGCTCTCCAGACGGTGCCAAGGTCGGTCCAACGCATCGAGTGAGGTCAGATTGGGTCGAATAGAAAATTTCGTTTAGTTACATTTGAAAAGTCTTGTCTTGCCATTTATATTTGCCACAGTCGGTGTGAGCCCTCTCGCTTCTGGTCTATTGGACGGCCCAACATCAGGACTATCGGTTGGGATGTCCCTTGGAAGAACCCGCCGAAGCGGGAAGGACTGTGGAGGCTCAGTTGCTGTCTGGTTCCCACCTCCTTGGTCGGCCAGGGACGCCCAAACCCTGGTGGCGCTTCAAGCTGAGGAAGTGCCGTTTGCGGTTCCACGTGTTGTCGTTTTCTCGTTGGTGGTTGCTTGCAGGCGTTGCAGCATTGAGGAAAGATTGCCATGTCCGAAATCGACGACAAATACAACCAATTGGGCGGCAGTTCCGGCTTCCTGGGACAACCGACGAGCTCGGAACAAGCCACACCGAATGGCTTGGGACGATACAGGCACTACCAGGGCGGTTCAATCTACTGGAGCCACGCTCGAGCTTGGGAGGCCTACGAAGTCCACGGCCTGATCCGCACGAAGTGGGGGAACCTGGGCTGGGAAAGCTCTCCCCTCGGCTTCCCCATCAGTGATGAAGGTGCTGCGGGTGCGCAGGGCAGCGGACGCATCAGCGTCTTCGAGTACGGCGTCATCCTGTATCGCCCCGACATTGGCGCCTTTGAAATCCACGGGGCAATCAATCGGCGCTGGCAGGTTGCGGGCATGACCGTCCTCGGGTTTCCGTTGACGGACGAACTCAGCACCCCCGACGTTGGACATCGAGGCCGGTACAACCACTTCGAGCGCGGCTCCATCTATTGGAGCCCGCAGACGGGGGCACAGGAGATCCTTCCCGACATCAAGGATGTCTGGGCCGCCCAGGGCTGGGAGCAGGGACCGCTCGGTTATCCGATTGCAGAGCAGGCGCGCATGCCCGGATCGCTCACGGATTTTCAGGACTTCGAGCATGGCACGATCTACGCCTTCGGCCCGAACGCGAAGACCCTCCGCACGCGAAACTTCGCCTTTGCGACCAACGAGCGATTCATCGCCTGGAACAGCTTCGGGAGTGCTCTTCCCGATGGGGACATTCTCATTTCGAGTTTCTCGCACAACTTCCCTCAGTTTGGCATCCGGCTCACCCTGAATCTCGGTCCCGGCGTCACCTGGTGGAAGGCGGTCAGCCTCTTTACCCCGGGACGCGGCGACTTCCAGGAGATCGCGGTGGAAGGCAGCAAGACGTCGGCCACCATGGTCATCCACCCCAACACCTTCGACTCCGATCCGGTGTTCCTTCACTTCAAGAAAGCGAAGACCTTTGGCATTCACACTGGCATGTATTTCCTCGGGCGAGCCGACCGACTGATTGGGACGCATCTGACAATTTCCTGGATCAGGGATCATTAACTCATTCCGGAACGGGGTGTGTATCTGGTACTGGCCCTCCGGTAATCGATGCCAAGGCTTGTGGCGTGACAAAAAGGGGCGCCGGGTTTCATGGCTTTTTATCTTTGCATGCAGGCGAGTACAAGCCGGCAAGTCCATGATGCACTTGCGTTTTCTGAGGACTCGCGTGACCAGAATATTCTGCACTGCCCAGTTTATCCGGCATGATCTGCGGGATACATTACGTTGGACCTCTCACGGTTTCAATT
>JBAUTC010000025.1:0-1739 GCA_049582025.1 Thiomonas sp. | reverse complement strand
CGCCACAGCAGCGGCAAGTCGCCCAGGGCCGTGGCGAGCGCCATGGCCATGTTCGGCCCGAGCAGAGGCGCGATCACCATGGCGCCGATGATGATCGCCACGCTGTTGTAATACAGGCCGACGGCCGCCACGATGGTGGACAACACCACCATGGCCAGATAGACCCGCGAGCAGCGCGCGGCATCCTTGATGTCTTCGTACAACTCCTCACGACTGATCCGCTCCGGCAACTTTTCCGCTGTCAGTGCTTGTTCGGGTGTGGCCTCCGGTTCGGGCTCCGGTTCCGCCTGGGCGCGTGGCAAGGTCGCTTCGACAGGCAGAATCACCACCCGGTTGCCTTCCTCACTGGTGTACCGGGTCTCCAATAAACCTAAAAACCGCAGTTGTCCTGCGACCAGGAAGGCAGAGCGAGGCATGACGGCGGTCCGATGGCTGCCAGGACACGTTTGAGGTGATCACAACACAGTGCCCAAACGCTTCGAGATTTGAACTGCTCCGCAGCCGTAATCACCCACTGCTGAAGCAAGGCGGATACACGCATCAGGGCTGCCCGCGCCTTGTCGAATTCGGCATGTAGGCCCGTCAGTGTCAGCGTGGTTTGGCCCGCGTGTTCGGTGCGGCGGCCGACCGAAGTCATCAACCAAGGCCGGCTCGTAATCGCCTCGCGACGGGCTTGCGGATTCGCAAGACGCACGAACAGACTCCACCAGTTGTACACCAGTGCGACGGCCCGTGCCGCCAGCTGGCAACGGTGCAGATCATGGGTGGTGAAGCCACCCCAGCCCCACTGGTTCTTTAACTCGTCAAAGGCATTCTCGGCATCCGCACGATCACGATACAGTTGGCCCAGACTCAAGACCTCGTACTCGGTGTTGGTCACCAGGACGGCATATTCGTAGCCCGTGATCGCCTTGCCCGCTTTGCGGTCGGCCTCGATGAAGGCCAGGACTTGCTGGCCGTCCGCCTCCCCCGTCAGCACGATCTCCCCGGTCAGGGGACGGCGCAGCACCACCACGCGACGTGGGCTTGCCCAGCCGGTCAGCGCCAGCTTCCCGTCCTTGCCTTCCCAGCCCTGGCCGGCCGGTAGCCACCCCGGCTCATGGAACAACCGCCCGATGTAGCGCTTGGCGTTCTTGGTCTGTTTGAGCTTGAACAGGTAGGGTTGCTGGCGTGCTTCCAGTGCGCGCATCATCCCGTCGTTGCCAAAGGCGTTGTCGCCTCGGACCAACCGGGGTTTGCGTTCTCGGGGCAGTTCGTCCAGCAATTGCAACAAGCCTGGCTGACTGTGGGCCGCGCTGTGCTCGTTGCCGGCGCGCACTTCCACGCCCAGCACCAGGCGCAGCCCCGCCATGAGGTAGGTGTGGTAGCTGTGCGAGGGCCGACCGGGTTTGTGTGGGTTGTAGGAGATGACCGCGCCCTCTTGCTTGCCGTAGAGCGGCTTGATGGTGGTGTCGATGTCCAGGACCCAGGGCACATCCAGCAGCGGCGTCACGCTCTCGGAAAGCTGGCCATCCAGCCAGGCCACGCCTTCCGCTTCGGGAATGCGGGTCAGCGCTCGGCGCAGGGCGTCTTCGGAGATGACCTTGGTGCAGCCCAGGAGACCCGGATTGACGCCGTCGCAGCGCATGGCGGCGACATGGGCGTAGCGCTTGTGACCCGACAGGATGGACAGCAGCCAAGTGCCCAGGACATCAGCCTTGCTCGGGGCGTTGCCGCTCGTGTAGGACAGCGGGCAGGCT
>JBAUTC010000024.1:0-7089 GCA_049582025.1 Thiomonas sp. | reverse complement strand
AAAGTCCGCTGCAGATCGTGGGAGCGATCAACGCCAACCACGCGCTGCTCGCGCAACATGCCGGATTTCGCGCCATCTATCTGTCGGGCGGAGGCGTCGCCGCCGGATCGCTTGGCCTGCCAGACCTCGGCATCAATACCCTGGATGACGTGCTCACCGATGTGCGCCGCATCACTGACGTCTGCGATCTTCCCTTGCTGGTGGACGTGGATACGGGCTTCGGTCCCAGCGCCTTCAACATCGCGCGCACCGTCAAGAGCCTCGTCAAATGCGGTGCAGCAGCGCTGCACATCGAAGATCAGGTGGGTGCCAAGCGCTGCGGTCATCGCCCCGGCAAGGAAATCGTGAGCAGCGCCGAAATGGTCGACCGCATCAAGGCTGCGGTCGATGCGCGCACCGATCCGGCGTTTTTCGTCATCGCCCGCACCGACGCCATAGCGGTGGAAGGCCTGGACGCCGCCATCGCCCGTGCACGCGCCTGCGCCGAGGCCGGGGCAGACGCCATCTTTGCCGAAGCCGCACTCGATCTCGACACCTACCGCAAGTTCAGCGCCGCAGTCAGTGTGCCGCTACTGGCCAACATCACCGAGTTCGGCGCCACGCCGCTGTTCACCGTGGATGAATTGCGCAGCGCGGGTGTCGCCATGGCGCTCTACCCGCTGTCGGCCTTCCGCGCCATGAACAAGGCGGCGCAAACCGTGTACCAGACCATTCGCCGCGACGGCACGCAACAGGCCGTGGTGCCGCTGATGCAGACCCGCGCCGAGTTGTACGAGAGCATTGGCTACCACGCCTACGAGCAGCGCCTCGATGCGCTGTTCTCCGGTAAGCCCAATCCGCAATAAGAGGACGAGGAGAGACAACATGAGTGACAACACCGCATCGGCCGGCATGACCTTCAAACCGAAAAAATCGGTTGCTCTGTCGGGAGTCACTGCAGGCAACACCGCGCTTTGCACCGTGGGCCGCACCGGTAACGATCTGCACTACCGCGGCTACGACATTCTCGATCTGGCCGAAGCCTGCGAATTCGAGGAAGTCGCGCATCTGCTGGTGCACGGCAAACTGCCCAATGTGGCGGAACTGACCGCCTACAAAACCAAGTTGCGCCGGCTGCGCGGCCTGCCCGTGGCGGTGAAAGCTGCGCTGGAACAATTGCCGCCATCCGCGCACCCGATGGACGTGTTGCGCACCGGCGTGTCGGTGCTGGGCTGTGTGATGCCCGAGAAGGACGACCACAACGTGGCGGGAGCCCGCGACATTGCCGACAAGCTCATGGCCTGCCAGGGCTCAATGCTGCTGTACTGGTGGCACTGGGCCGCCAACGGTCGGCGCATCGATGTGGAAACCGATGACGACTCCATCGGCGGCCACTTCCTGCACCTGCTGCATGGTCACAAGCCCAGCGCGCTGTGGGAGCGGGCGATGCACACTTCGCTCATCCTCTATGCCGAGCACGAGTTCAACGCCTCCACATTCACCGCGCGCGTCATCGCCGGAACAGGCAGCGACCTGTTCAGCGCCATCACAGGGGCCATCGGCGCACTGCGCGGGCCCAAGCATGGCGGGGCGAACGAAGTGGCGCTCGACATCCAGCGCCGCTACGCCACCCCGGACGAGGGCGATGCCGACATCCGCCAGAGGGTTGCCAACAAGGAAGTCGTCATCGGCTTCGGCCACCCGGTCTACACCATTGCCGATCCGCGCAACAAGGTCATCAAGGAAGTCGCACGCCGCCTGTCCGCCGACCAGAAGGACATGCGACTGTTCGAAGTGGCCAACCGGCTGGAAGCGGTAATGTGGGACGTGAAAAAAATGTTCCCCAATCTCGACTGGTTCAGCGCCGTGAGCTACTCGCTCATGGGCGTGCCCACCGCGATGTTCACCCCGCTGTTCGTCATTGCGCGCACCACCGGCTGGAGCGCGCATGTTGTGGAGCAACGACAGGACAACAAGATTATTCGACCCAGTGCGAATTACACTGGCCCGGAAAATTTGCAGTTCGTGCCGCTCGCCCAGCGTTCTTGAGCCCAGTCACGCGCGCTTTCCGTCATGCAGACGCGCCTGACTCCGCACTCACACCGACCTGGAGCGGTTATTCCCCGTGGTCCAGTTCGTGGAGTCGTCTGATATGAAACTCAAGTTCTCTCTCCTGCCCGGCCTCGCCGGCCTTCTTTCTTGCGCGCTCGCGGTGCCAGTCCATGCCGAAACACATTCCGGCAAGGGGCAACAGCCCACGGTTGTCGCCACCGCGGCCACCGCAACCCCTGCCCTGCTGACCAGGAGCAATGTGCCCGGCGCACGCGTGCCGGGCACGGAGAACGGCTACCCTGACGTGAATCCGGTGTTCGCCCTCAAGGCCGGGCACATGGTTTGCGGCAACCACCACCTCCCGCTCGACGTAAAGGTTGAGGACGCCAATGACCAGGCGGTCCTCCTGACCTGGAACAAGAAGCGCTACGTCCTCAATCGCATCCCCACTTCCACAGGCGCCTACCACTTTGACGATGTCAAAGCCGGCGTCGTCCTCATCCAGATCCCGACCAAGAGCATGCTGTTCGACAAAAAGAACATGACGCGACTGGCCGACGATTGCATTCCTACCCACTAGCCGTCCTCTTCCATGTCCTCAGCGATTTCCAACGTCCGCCCCTCTCCCGACAAAGTCCTGGCTGATATTGCCGACTACGTCCTGAACACCGATCTGCAAAGCCCGCTGGCCTACTCCACGGCGCGAAACTGCCTGATCGACACCCTGGGCTGCGGACTGGAAGCGCTGGAGTACCCTGCCTGCACGAAGCTGCTCGGCCCCATCGTGCCGGGCACTGTGGTGCCGCACGGCGCCAAGGTTCCCGGCACCCAGTTCCAGCTCGATCCGGTGCAAGCGGCGTTCAACATTGGCGCCATGATCCGCTGGCTCGACTTCAACGACACCTGGCTGGCGGCAGAATGGGGGCACCCCTCCGACAACCTCGGCGGCATCCTCGCCGTGGCCGACTGGATCAGCCGCAACGCGGTGGCCGCGGGCAAGAAGCCGCTGACCATGCGCGACGTGCTCACCGCCATGATCCAGACGCATGAAATCCAGGGCGTGATTGCCCTGGAAAACAGTTTCAACAAGGTCGGCCTGGACCATGTGGTGCTGGTCAAGGTGGCGACCACCGCCGTGGTGGCACGCATGCTCGGTCTCACGCGCGACGAGATCATCAACGCGGTGTCACTGGCCTGGGTGGACGGGCAGAGCCTGCGCACCTACCGCCATGCACCCAACACCGGCAGTCGCAAAAGCTGGGCTGCAGGTGACGCCACCAGCCGTGGCGTGCGCCTGGCGCTCATGGCCAAGACCGGCGAGATGGGCTACCCCAGCGTGCTCAGCGCCAAGACCTGGGGGTTTTACGACGTGCTGTTCAAAGGCCAGCCGTTCAAGTTCCAGCGCCCGTATGGCAGCTACGTGATGGAGAACGTGCTGTTCAAGATCAGCTTCCCCGCGGAGTTCCACAGCCAGACCGCGGTAGAAGCCGCCATGACCCTGCACCAGCAACTCAAGGCAGCAGGCAAAAGCGCGGAAGACATTTCCTCCATCACCATCCGCACCCACGAAGCCTGTATTCGCATCATCGACAAGAAGGGACCGCTCGACAACCCGGCGGACCGCGACCACTGCATCCAGTACATGGTGGCGGTGCCACTGCTGTATGGCCGCCTGACCGCCGGCGACTACGAAGATGCCATCGCGGCCGACCCGCGCATCGACGTCCTGCGCGACAAGATCAACTGTGTCGAAGACCCGCAATACACCCGCGACTATCACGACCCCGAGAAGCGCTCCATTGCCAACGCGCTCACGGTGACCATGACTGACGGCAGCGTGCTGCCCGAAGTCGCGGTGGAATACCCCATCGGCCACAAGCGCCGCCGCACCGACGGCATTCCGCTGCTCGAGGCCAAGTTCCGCACCAATCTGGCGCGGCGCTTCCCGAGCAAGCAGCAGAAGGCCATTCTCGACGTGTCACTGGATCAGAGCTTGCTTGAATCCATGCCTGTGCACGACTACGTCGACCTATACGTCATCTGAACCCGGAGAACTCCATGTCAGCCAAACCCGCCAGCGCAGCGCACGCCTACGCCAAAACCCGCAAAACCTTCAAGACCGCCTCGGGCAAGACCGCACAGTTCTATTCCCTGCCGCAACTCTCCAAAGAGCTGGGCCAGGATCTGTCGCGCCTGCCGGTATCGATCCGCATTGTGCTTGAGTCGGTGCTGCGCAACTGCGACGGCAAGAAGGTCAGTGCCGCTCATGTGAAGCAGCTTGCCGGGTGGAAGCCGAAGGCGACCCGCACCGATGAGATCCCCTTCGTCGTCTCCCGCGTGGTGCTGCAAGACTTCACCGGTGTGCCGCTGTTGGCCGATCTGGCGGCGATGCGCAGCGAAGCGGGACGGATGCACAAGAATCCCAAGGCCATCGAGCCGCTGGTGCCAGTCGACTTGGTGGTGGATCACTCGGTGATGATCGACGACTACGGCAGCAAGAAGTCGCTCGACCTGAACATGCAGATCGAGTTCCAGCGCAACCGCGAGCGCTACCAGTTCATGAAATGGGGCATGCAGGCCTTCGACACCTTCGGCGTCGTGCCGCCAGGCTTCGGCATCGTCCACCAGGTCAACCTCGAATACCTGGCCCGCGGGGTGCACAAGAGCAAGGACGGCGTGGCCTATCCCGACACCCTGGTCGGCACCGACAGCCACACCACCATGATCAACGGCATCGGTGTGGTGGGTTGGGGCGTGGGTGGCATCGAGGCGGAAGCCGCCATGCTCGGCCAGCCCGTCTACTTCCTCACGCCCGACGTGGTGGGCGTTGAACTCAAGGGCAAGCTTCGCGGCGGCGTCACGGCCACCGATCTGGTGCTGACCGTGACCGAAATGCTGCGCAAAGCCAAGGTGGTCGGCAAGTTCGTCGAGTTCTTCGGCGAAGGCACCGCCAGCCTGTCGGTCACCGACCGCGCGACCATCGGCAATATGGCCCCGGAATACGGCGCGACCATGGGATTTTTCCCGGTGGACGACAAGACCATCGACTTCTTCAAGGGCACCGGCCGCACCAAGGCCGAGATCGAGCTGTTCGAGGCCTACTTCAAGGCGCAGAAGCTGTTCGGCGTGCCCAAGGCCGGGCAGATCGACTACTCGCAAACCCTCTCCCTCGACATCGGCACCGTAGCCCCTTCGCTGGCCGGCCCCAAACGCCCGCAAGACCGCATCGAACTCGGCAACGTCAAGAACCAGTTCACGTCGCTGTTTTCCGCACCTGTGGCCGACAACGGCTTCAACCAGCCGGCCGACCGCCTGAACCAGACTTTCAAGACCAGTGAGGGAATCGACATCGCCGATGGCGACGTGCTGATCGCCGCCATCACCTCCTGCACCAACACCTCCAACCCCAGCGTGCTGCTGGCTGCCGGCCTTGTGGCCAAGAAGGCCGTGGAAGCCGGCCTGAAGGTCAAGAAGCACATCAAGACGTCGCTGGCTCCTGGTTCCCGCGTGGTCACCGAATATCTGGAAAAGGCGGGCCTGCTGCACTATCTGGAAAAACTCGGTTTCAACGTCGCCGCGTACGGCTGCACCACCTGCATCGGCAACGCCGGGCCGTTGGCACCGGACATCGAAGCCACCATCACCGCCAACAATCTGGTGTGCACCGCCGTGCTGTCGGGTAACCGCAACTTCGAGGCGCGCATCCATCCCAATATCAAGGGCAACTTCCTCGCCAGCCCGCCGCTGGTCGTGGCCTACGCCATTGCCGGCACGGTGCGTCGCGATCTGATGACCGAACCTGTCGGCTATGCCAAGGGCGGCAAGCCCGTGTATCTGGGCGACATCTGGCCGAGCAGCGACGAAATCGCCAAGCTGATGAAGTTCGCCATGAATCCCAAGGTGTTCAAGGAGAACTACGCGCAGGTTGCCACCAACCCTGGCAAGCTGTGGAAGAAGATCGAAGGCGTCAAGGGGCAAGTGTATGACTGGCCCACGAGCACCTACATCGCCGAACCACCGTTCTTCACCGGATTCGACATGCAGCCCGCGGCCACCTCCATGCATGTGCGTGGAGCCAAGGCGCTGGCCTTGTTTGGCGACTCGATCACGACCGACCACATCTCGCCGGCCGGTTCGATCAAGGACAGCTCGCCCGCCGGCCAGTGGCTGCAAGCCAACGGCGTGCTCAAGGCCGATTTCAACTCCTACGGCTCGCGCCGCGGCAACCACGAGGTCATGATGCGCGGCACCTTCGCCAATGTGCGCATCAAGAACCTCATGATCCCTGCTGACGCCGACGGTTCGCGCGAGGAAGGCGGCGTCACGCTCTTCCAGCCCTCGGGCAAGAAGATGTTCATCTACGACGCCGCGATGCAATACATGGCCGACGACACACCCACCGTCATCTTTGCCGGCGAGGAATACGGCACCGGATCCAGCCGCGACTGGGCTGCCAAAGGGACACAGTTGCTCGGCGTGAAGGCCGTGGTGGCGCGCAGCTTCGAGCGTATCCACCGCTCCAATTTGGTCGGTATGGGCGTGCTGCCCCTGCAATTCCTGGGTAACGATTCCTGGGAGTCGCTGGGCATCAAAGGTGACGAGACCTTCGCCATCGAGCTGGGCAAGACCCTTCGACCGCAACAGGACGCGATGCTGATCATCACCCGCGCCGACGGCAGCAAGCAGGAGGTCAAACTCAAGTTGCGCATCGATACCCCGATCGAGGTCGATTACTACCAGCACGGCGGCATCCTGCCCTTCGTGCTGCGGCAATTGCTCGCTGCCTGAGCCCGCCCCCGGCTCCCACATGGCTGAGGCAGCGCCGATTCCCGACGTGCTCGTCGTCGGGTCCGGCCCGGCCGGGGCCATGGTGGCGCGGGATCTGGCCCTCGCAGGTGCACGGGTCAGCATCCTGGAACAGGGCTCCGGCCCGCCTCCGGGCACCAATCTGCTTAAGTTGCTGCGGCGGAAAGAGGCACTGCAGATCGCGCCCGGCGTGGTGCTGCTGCGCAGCCTGCGGGTAGGCGGCGGCTCGGTCACCTTCTATCACACCGCCAC